>NZ_JBGSXF010000661.1:0-1923 GCF_041751555.1 Persicitalea sp.
GGTACAATCAGGTGGTACAAGTCATTATCCGGGGATTCGATATTTTGGAACTCGTGGCTCAACGCAACGGCCACGCCATCACCCTCACTGAGATTTCGGAAGAGTTGGCCCTGAACCAGTCCACGGCGGCCAACATCATCAAGACGCTGGTTCACCGGGGCTATATGGAGCATATCGGGAAGAAGAAGGGCTACTGCCTCGGCCCGGCGGCTTTTCGGCTTACCAACGAAACCGCTTACGGCCAGGATCTGATCACGGCGTCGCAGGACATCATGGAAAACTTGACCACCCAGCTGAGCGAGTCCTGTATTCTTGGAATACTGCGAAACCACAAACGCTACACTTTGAACGTGGTCAATTCCAAGCAAGAGATTCAGATTCAAGTACGTTCAGAAAGAAATGTGTACGAAACTGCGAGTGGCCGTCTGCTGATCGCCTATCTAAGTCATAAGGATCTGGAACGCTTTGTTGAAGTGAACGGGCTGCCCAAAGAAATACTTTGGCCCGGTGCCAATACGCTGGATTCTCTGAAAGCGAAACTCGAGGCAATCAGACACGAAGGAATCGTATTCACTCAACTACAAGACCGCCACGTGAAGGGGTATGCCGTACCGGTTTTTGCTAAGGGGGTAATGGTGGCCGGATTGAGCGTTTTCCTACCGGAGTTTCGTTGGTCTTCCGAAAAAGAGCGGGAGATTGTGAAGGCCATAACAGTAGCTGCAATGCAGATATCGAGCCGGCTGTCGTAGAAAGCCTTATCGTGGAGAGCATCATGTTCGTAAAAGCCAGTTTTCGTAGGGCATCGCTAGTTGCTTGACGCACCGCCAAGCGTAAATTTTAGTTATTGTCTTAATTCATATTCAGCAATCAGAGCTTCTACCGGAATATGTAACAACCTGCTTAACTTGCGTACCATGGTCAGGGAGAGGGCCTGCTTGTAATTCAACACCTTGCTGATGGTGCCTTTGTCACCATACTATTTGGACAGGTCGACCGGCTTGTAGCCGAAGTCCTTCATGCGGATTTTGATGCACTCCATGAGAGGAGAATGAGGATTTTTCTAATAGGGCCGCTTAACGAGGATTACCCCAAGCTTTTTTATGCTCTCCTTGGCTGCTGCCTGCTCCACGTAGCCCCGATTGACGAGCCTCTTCAAAATGTTGGCACAAGTGCCGTGGTTCAGGCCGAGGGTATCGGCCAACTCGCCAAGTGCCTTGGGCTGGTTCGGTTCGATGGCGATTAGTTCAAGGAGATCCAGGGCGCGATGTATGACTTGTATCATTAGGGAGTGTTGACATTTTTACAATGCAAAACTATCGAATACTTTATTAAAAGTTTTTCTTGCTAAAAGCCAATAATTTTGCATCCTTCGCGTAGTTTGGACTTTCGATTCGCTTTTACAAGTATGGCCAATTCAACCCAACATACTGAATCGCAAACTCAGCACCCTGCTTTTCGGCAGGCTCTTTTTGACGAACAGTATTGCTGGGATCGTTTCCGCCTGGGTGACGAAGCGGCTTTTACCAAGATTGCGGAACATTACTATCGGCATCTCCTCCATTACGGATTGAAGTTTACCCCGAACCAGCAAACGGTCGAGGATGCGTTGCAAGACCTGCTCATTCACCTTTGGCTGCACCGGGCCACCATCCAATCGACGCCTTCCGTCAAGTTTTATCTGATGAAGGCATTCCGGCGCCAGGTGTTCAAAAGTTTGAAACGGTCGCCAACCAGCCAGTCGGCCGAATGGCAGGACGAAAGCCTGACCGACGGTCTCAGCGTGGAGGACGCCTTCATTCAAATTGAGCAAGAAGAGGACGTTCGGGCTACCTTCGATACGCTACTGAACGCACTCCCCGCCCGGCAGCGTGAGGTTCTTTACCTGCGCTTCTACCAGGAGTTGTCAACGGAAGAAATTGCCCA
>NZ_JBGSXF010000662.1:0-8308 GCF_041751555.1 Persicitalea sp.
GTCTGGCTGAAATTCATGGCGTCCACGGCATGAAGGATGTCGCCGTGGAGGGCGAGGTCTTTAAATAACAAGGTTCAGTAAATTAGAATAAAAAAATACTGACCTCGTTTCCCCGGCCAGTAAACCGCTTTGATTGAGGGCAAAGATACGGAATAATTGCCGTTTTTGGATTTACCCAGAAATTCCTATCCTCATTTCCACTTCCATTTCTTGGTCCAGACCGAGGTGTTAGAAGTACTTGCTACTTTACGATATAAATTTTCCTTTCGAGTTCTTCTACCAGAAGGGAGAGGAGTTCGGGCAATTTATCCTTTAGCCGGGAAAGAATGTTTCTGTGTATGTCAATCACTATAACAGGTAGAGGAAGTGCAGATAAATTTTGCTGATAATGAGGATTTTTGTCAACACAAATGAAAACATCAAACTGGTTTTCAGAGGCTAACGCAAGTAGTATTCCGTTTTTTACCCCATTCCAACCCATATCATTTACTGTGCTGACCTCATACTGGGTACCATCAAACGAGTATTTGAAACGGACGTCGATGTTTTCATCCAAAAGAACTTTCATTGTATCGATACTTCGTACAGCAAGTCGGCAGCCAGCTCAATTATGGCTTCGGCTTCTTCTCGCGTTGCCGTTGGGTATCCTTCCAGGAAATCTTCCAGGGAGCTATATTCCAGGTAATCGAAGAGCGTTTTTATTGCCACCCTGGTTCCTTGAAACACAGGCGTTCCGCCGAGTATTTCTTCATCTACGGTAATTATTTCCTGTCTTTGGTTCATGATTGATACTTCAATAAACGCGGCGACACGGTAATTCGTCCATCCTGGATTTGTGCGTCAAATTCTATGGCTTCCATTTTGAGTTTGTTTTATCTTTTTGGTGCAGTGCTAACAAAGATAAAGCTTTTTGGGATTTAGTAAGTTTTGCCGCGATCCCAAAGAAATGGTCAGTCTTGGACTTCCCAAGGGAAGTTGCTGACTTGGGTTAATTCTGGCGACCCACCTCCGTGATATCCAGAGTTTGGATAGCTCATCCGCCATTTTTCTCCGTCGTTGCTCACATAATAGATATTCCAATCTTCGTCGCTACCAACTTTAATCAAAGATTCAAGCTTCTCATCCAGAAGTTCCCCCGTTAGAATTTGATTATATGTTTTCATACCCTCAAAAACATTCTCTATTCCGTGGTCTGAGGTGACTCAGACCCTCCGCGCTACAAGGCTAGAGAAGACTCAGCCCACGGTGAATTGAGGTAAAATTGAGTTTTGCAGGAAAGGATTGTACTTGAAAATAATGCGGCCTTTTAAATTTTTTCAAGAATAAAGTTGCCGTCAATTCCTAATTTTTCGTGTAGTCCCTTGGCTATCTCCACGTTTATTTTTCGTTTGCCATTCATTATTTCCGAAACGCGTGAGGCTTCTACGCCCAGCATAATAGCTAAGTCTTTGCGCTTGAGCTTCATCTCGTACATCTTAAACTCAATCATACCGAGCAGGGTAGTTGGAGCTGGAAAGGAAATGTTGTCTTTTTCGTATTCCTGAATTTCCTCAGCCAATAACCTGGCCTCCTTCTGCCTTTCAAGATCATCCCCCATTTCAGAAATGAGGATGTCTATTTTATCAAACGCCTGGCGATATTCGTTTTTAGTTTTAATCATGGCTTAAAATAAATCGTTGAAACGTCTATTTTGTCATACTCGGCGTGCGTGCCTATAAATTTTACGTAAACCGTTCTGATGTCAAAATGGATCATTGCTACCAGACGGTACCTATTCCCCTTGATATTGAAGACATAACGGTCGTTGCCAACGTAGTCTACCGAGTTGAAGGTGTTCTTTATTGATGCTAACGAATTCCATTGTGCTTGCGAGGAGATGTCATACCAATTCAGCAAAGCTACAAGCGCATCGGGATGTTTCTCGGCAAAACCTGTCAGAGCAGCCTTAGCAATGATGACCATCAAAGGAATCTTGTTTCAAAACTAGTATTTTTATTCCAGAAAGCGGAATATCAGGATCACGAAGAAGCATGAAGTCGACAAGAATCAGTTGCTGATTGACCTACAGTCACTTTCCTTTCTCCCTATCACCCTCCCACCAAAATAAACGGCTTCGGACTCGCGCAAAGGATAAATACCACCACCGCCAGCCAGCCCAGCAGAATACGTCTGGTGCCCAGTGGCCCATCGTCGGCGGTTTCGGGGTGATATACGCCCAGGAAGCGGCCCAGCAAGAAGACGAAGAAGAGAAAGCCCGAGTAACCTTCCCAGTCAGGACGCAGATACGACACGGCGAACTGTGCCACCACGATGCCCAGGCTCAGCATCAGGCCCGTGCGGGGACTGCCCGCAACGCGTTTCAGGCAGATGTAGAGGAAATAGACGTAAAGGGCGAGGTAGCCTAGCAGTTTGTAATATTGGTCGTCGCTCGCCAGGGTGGCGAATTCCTCGGCCCGGAAGAGGCCAAGCCCGGCGTAGAAGGCGAAGAGAACGAACAACGTCGGGGCGACGACGTTGAAGCGTTTCTTTCCCAATAGTCCGTAAAGAATGTGGCCGCCGTCCAACTGTCCGATGGGAATCAGGTTGAGGGCTGTGAAGAACAGCGAAATGAAGCCCGCCAGTAGGTAAGGGTAGTGCGTTATCTCGTTGGGATGGGGGAGGCGCGCCGGGTCGGCAACGTAGTTTTTGAACCACCAGAAAAGGATATTGTCGCCCAACACCAGAGCTCCTTCCTTGCCCTCATAGACATACTGGCCGTAATCCAGCCCGTAGCGGGCGTATTCAGGATGAATCGTGAAAATGTACTCGGGTGGCGGCAGGTGCGTGAAACCGTACCACAGTACGACTAGCGCGGCCAGGAAGCCCGCCAGCGGCCCGGCGATGCCAATGTCGAAAAACTTGACCCGAGACTTAATGACTGACTTGATGCGGATGAACGCGCCCATCGTACCAATGCTCTGCGTGAACCCGAACCACAGCGGAATGTAGTAGGGCAGTGTCACTTCGACCTGATGAATCTTGGCGGTAAAGTAGTGCCCGAACTCGTGGACGGTGAGGATAAGCAGGAAAGGCAGCGAGAAATGGAGGCCCTGCCACAGCTCGGGCCAGCCAATCAGTTGATCTGCTGGAAATACCCCAAAAGAAAAAAACGTTTTTCCGTACATCCACTCCGCGCCGGAGAGCGTGGTGGTGATCAGCGTGACAACAAAAAGTAAAATCTGTATTAGGGTAGTGCGGGCGCTAGGCGACATAGTCTTGCAGGAAGTCCAGCATCGTTAACGGCGGCTGCACGTGGAAGGTTTGAATGCCCAGAGCGCGGGCGGCGGCGATGTTGTCGACGTTGTCATCCAGGAAGAGCGTTTCGCCCGCCTCGATACCTGCTTCTTGCAAAACTTGCTCGTAAATGGCCGGGTCAGGCTTCATCAGGCCCATTTCGTAGGAGAGGAAAAGTTTTTCAAAAAGATCGTCGAGTCGCGCCATGCCCGTGTCTTCTTCCAAAATCTGGTTGACCGCCTCGATGTGAATGCTGCTGGTGTTGCTGAGCAGAAAAAGGCGGTAGTTTTCACCCAATTTCTGAATCATCGCAATGCGCTCCGGCGGAATGTCCAGCAACAGCGAGTTCCAGGCCGTATCGACCACGGCGTCTTCCCAATCAGGATTTTGAAGTAGTTCGCGGACGTAGGTGCGAAACCCGGGGGCATCCAGTTTTCCGGTTTCGAACTGCCCGAAAAGCCCCGAAGTACCGAACAATTCCAATACGTCTTCGGCCCGTTGCCCGCTCAACTCAGCGAACGACTGTGCGGCGCGTGGCACGTCGATGTCGATGATGACATTGCCGAGGTCGAAGACGATGTTTTTAATATTGTTATTTTTCACAAAAATCATTCAACTACCACTCCCATGCTGCAGAATTTGTCGATGCGCTGACTGATGCGCTCTTCGGGCGAAAGCTGGGACAACTGCCCCAGATTATCGAGGATGACGCCTTTGAGAATATCCGCCATCGCGAGGTGATCCAGGTGCGCCCCACCGAGGGGTTCAGGTACTATTTCGTCAATGAGTTTGTTGGCCTTCATATCACGGGCGGTGAGCTTCATGGCATCGGCGGCCTGCTCCTTGTAGTCCCAGCTACGCCACAGAATGGTCGAGCAGTTTTCGGGTGAGATTACTGAGTACCAAGTGTTTTCAAGCATCATCACGCGATCACCGATGGCGATACCCAGGGCTCCGCCCGACGCACCCTCGCCGATAACGATGCAAATAACGGGTACTTTGAGCATAAACATATCCTTCAAATTCCGCGCAATTGCTTCCCCCTGTCCACGCTCCTCGGCTTCCAAACCGGGAAATGCGCCCGGCGTGTCAATGAGCGTGATAATGGGCTTGTTGAATTTCTCGGCCAGTTTCATCAGCCGCAACGCCTTGCGGTAGCCCTCGGGGTTGGGCATTCCGAAGTTGCGGTGCTGCCGTTGTTTGGTGTTGCGGCCCTTCTGCTGCCCGATAATCATGACGCCCTGTCCGTTGAGATTGGCAAAGCCGCCGATCATCGCCGGGTCGTCACGCACCTGCCGGTCGCCGTGCAATTCGATGAATTCATCGCACATCAATTTGATGTATTCATAAGTATAGGGCCGGTCGGGATGCCGTGACAACTGTACCCGCTGCCAGCGCGTAAGGTTGTCGAAAATCTCCTGCCGAAGTTTGTCAATTCCGCTCTCCAGGGCCGCTGTCGCCGCCGACACGTCAATGGTACTTTCTTCGGCCAACCGCCGCATATCCGCCAGCTTGGTTTCCAGTTCGGCGATTGGTTTTTCAAAGTCTAAATAGGTACGCAAGGTTGTTTAATTGTTTAGTCGTGGAGATGTTTAGGATAGGGATTTTGTCCTTTAATTTTAGTGGTGGAGGAAAGGCGTTATTCGAACGTTGTTTATTTCTACTGAGAAAAAAGCAAAACAAAATCATGATGCTAAATTCAGTCGCTAGAGGTTCTTCTAAACAACTAACCACCTAAACAAACCACTACAATTCATAACTCTGTCCCCGCTCCGGGATTACTACCTTTTCGTAACCTTTCACGGCTAACGTGTCGCGGAAATCGCGCATGCTCTGGGCTTCTCCGTGGATCAGGAAAATGTTTTTAAGTTGGGTAGCGTCCTGGTTCTTGACGAAATCTATTAAATCATCACGGTCGCCGTGGCCGCTAAATACGTCAATTTTCTCAATATTGGCCAAAACCTTCTTCTGCTTGCCTTGAATTGTAATGCTGTCTTGCCCATTCAACAATCGCCAACCCAGGGTTCCTTCCGAGGCATAGCCGATCATCAGGACGGTGGCGTAGGGATTCTCGATATTTTGGGCGATGTGGTGCTCGATGCGCCCGCCTTGTACCATTCCAGAAGACGAGATAATGATGCACGGTTCGGCGTAGTTGGACACGGCCTTACTGGCGTCGCTACCTTCGATATAGACCAGGTTTTCGAAGTCGAACAGTACCTCATTGTCTTCCTTGAAATCCCGCGCTTCCTGATTAAGTTGCCGCGAATATTTTTGGTGAATCCGGGTGCTACCGAAACTGAGCGGACTGTCGGTGAATACTTTCAGCGGGGGTAGTTGGTGGTCGAGGTAGAGTTTGTTGAGCGTATAAAGCAGCGCCTGCGTCCGCCCGACACTGAATGTCGGGATAATTAGCCGCCCCGGAATATCCACGCAGGTACGCTGAATTACATCCAAAAGCGCCTCGCCCGGAGGCCGTAGGTCTTCGTGGAGGCGATTTCCGTAAGTCGTTTCGCAGATCAGGTAATCTACCTGCGGAACGGGCTGTGGATCCACGAGCAGCGGGTAGTTTTTGCGGCCCACGTCGCCCGAAAAACAGAGTGTTTTTTTCTCGCCGTCCACGTCGCGGACTTCTACCACAATGTGCGCTGCGCCCAGCAAATGTCCCGCCGGGATATAGGATACGTTTACGCGATCGGAGATGCGGTAGCGTTGTCCGAAGGCCACCGGAAAGAAATTTTCCAGCGCCTGCTTGACGTGTTTCTGCAAGTACAAGTCGCGGGGAAAGTCCTTGACGAGCGATCCTTTCTTCTTCTTGTTGGATGCCTTGCCATTGGCCGTGTTCAGCCGTTTTTGGTGCAGCATGGCCGAATTTTCCAATAGGATACCCGTGAGCGAATAAGTTGCTTCTGTACAAACTACCTGACCTTCGAATCCTTCCTTGTATAAATTGGGGATATTGCCGGAGTGGTCGATGTGGGCGTGTGTGAGAAGCACCGTGTTCACGAGCGTGGGATCGAAGGGGAAAACGCTTTTTTGTTCGTCGTAGAGGGCTTTCTTCTGTTTTTCGTTCAGGTCAAAATTTAGCCCGCACTCGATCAGGATTCGGTAATCATCCACTTCCAACAAGTACATGCTGCCTGTGACCTGCTGCGTGGCTCCCCAAAATGTTAATTTCATATATGTTGCTGTAGGCGTTAAGCTATTCTTGCTCCTTGCCTCTATTTGCTATTATTCAGACAGATAGTTACCCTTTGTTCCGTCTTTTTTTCGATTGTCAGAATTTCAGGTTGCTAACTCGTAAGTTTGCCAGGAGGTCATTAGTCGGATGCCTCCGGTCAAGTTCGTGCCAAATTTTGAGAAACTCTATATCTCGCGGTTTGTTTTAAACCCAGCTACGGGGATTTCCCTCAAAACCATAAACAACAAAAGTACCAAAAACAAGGCAGTTTCACTCCAGACCCTGCCGTTAACCCACCAAAATGTTCGATTCCCTCCGCCATTTCCGACGTAAGATCCACGCAATCACCCGAACTTCGCAGGCTTTTATTCTGCTGGCATTCGCTCTAACACCCCTCCATGCTCAATCCATAGACTCCCTAGCGCTGGATCGCCTGTCGGATGCCGTGGTGGAGCTGCAAAACTCCGAGTTGATGCGAAATGGCGTTTTTGCTTTCTCTTTAAAATCGACCAAAACTGGACGAACGATTTTAGGGATCAATCAGGAGCAATCGGTACCATCTGCCTCTACTTTGAAGCTGGTCAGCACGGCCACCGCGCTGTCGGTATTAGGCGGCGACTATACCTATAAAACCTACCTGGAATACGATGGACAAATCGTCCGTGATACGCTGCGCGGCGACCTCTACCTGCGCGGCACGGGCGATCCATCGCTGGGCAGCCAACGCTTCGATGGCGTCCCTGACGGTGACCAGCTCCTCAATCGCTGGATCGTCGCCATACGCCGGGCGGGCATCCGCTATGTACAGGGACAGGTTGTGGCCGATCCCACGATTTTTGATGATAAAAATCTAGCCGACACTTGGGTGTGGGGCGACCTCGGCAACTACTACGGCGCGGGTGTACAGGGATTGAATTTTCGCGAAAACCTCTACCGCGTTTCGTTCAAAGCGGGCCGCAATGTCGGTGATCCAACGGAAGTCATCAAGACGGAACCCGATTTGTCTTTTTTGAAAATAGAAAATCGCGTCACCACGGGTGAAGCCGGGTCGGGTGATCAGGTCTACATCTATGCTAGTCCGCTAGGCGAGCAGATTCTGTTGACCGGAACCGTGCCACGCGGTGCAACGTCGTTTACCGTCAAGGGGGCCGTGCCGCGCCCGGCCTACGCGGCGGCTTTCGAGCTCACCCGCGCCTTAAAAGCAGGCGGCGTCGGTATCGCCGGGGCAGGCGACGTTTTGCCCAAATCTACCGCCACCGTCCCTCTGCGCACCGTTCTCGATCAGTACAGTTCGCCCACGCTACGCGAACTGGCTCAGCAAACGAACTGGTGGAGTATCAACCTTTACGCCGACGCCTTCCTGAAAACGGCGGGCGTTAAACTTGGCGGCAAGCCCGACTTCGACGGTGCTGTCGAGGCTGAAGCCGACTACTGGCGTAAAAAAGGTGCGGATATGCGCGGCTTCTTCGTCAAGGACGGCAGCGGCCTGTCGCCCACCGGATCACTCACGGCCCAAAATCTAACCGATATCTTGAACGCTGCTACGAAAGATAAAAACTACACTGATTTTTACAACAGTATCGCTGTGTTGGGCGAATCAGGAACCGTCCGGAACATCGGCCGACGCACAAAAGCCGCTGGCAACGTCCGCGCCAAAAGCGGCTCCATCGGCGGTACTCGTGCCTACGCGGGCTACGTCACTACCAAAAATGGCGAACGCCTTAGCTTTACCATGATCGCCCACAAGTACCTTCCGGACGGCAGCCGAACGGTGAGTTTACGGCTGAGGGAGTTGTTGGTGCTCCTGGGGGGAATGTGACAAGGAGAGAGGAGGAAAGGAGGAGGGATAAAAGG
>NZ_JBGSXF010000663.1:0-10861 GCF_041751555.1 Persicitalea sp.
ATAAAAACGGCAATCAGCGTGATGAAGCAAGGAGCTTACGACTACATCACTAAGCCTTTGTTTCCTGATGAAATATTAGTGACGGTAAAGAAGGCCCTCAGTGACTCGGAAAATGATGAAGAGTCCGGTACTGGTACGTCATCGGGCAATAAGAGTACTGGCCGTCGCAAAGGTTCCAAGTTTTCGTCAGACTATATTATCGGCACCAGCGAGGTATCCGATGAACTCTATCGTCAGATCGATTTAGTAGCGCCTACCAATTTTAGCGTCATTCTTTACGGAGAAAGCGGAGCGGGAAAAGAGGCTATCGCTCACGAAATCCATAATCGGTCGCAGCGGCATAAGAAGCCTTTTGTGGCAATGGATTGTGGAGCTATTTCAAAGGAACTGGCTGGTAGTGAGCTATTCGGTCATGAGAAGGGATCATTTACTGGAGCTTTACAAACAAAAATTGGACACTTTGAACTGGCTAATGGTGGTACGCTTTTTCTGGACGAGGTCTCGAATTTGACTTACGAGATTCAGATGGCGTTGCTGAGAGTAACACAGGAGCGCAAGGTGCGGCGTATCGGGAGTAACAAAGAAATTTCCTTAGATGTACGTATCATAGTGGCCAGCAACGAGCGATTGTTGGAATTGGCCAAAGAGGGTAAATTCCGCGAAGATCTTTACTATCGCTTCAATGAATTCAGCATGGAAGTACCTGCCCTGCGCGACCGAAAGGATGACTTGCTGCTCTTTGCTGATGCCTTTCTCGCCTCTACCAATGAAGAACTTGGCAAAAAAATCAAGGGTTTCTCCAAAGAAGTAGTGGAGGATTTTATGAATTACGAATGGCCGGGTAATCTCCGTGAGTTGAAAAATGTGATAAAGCGTGCCACCCTGCTCTCGGCGGGTGAGTACATTGAAGAAAAATCGCTTCCCTTTGAAATTGCGAACTTCCAAAAGCTGCGTGAGATGGATGAAGATTTTGGTATCCGCCCCGAAGCTTCTGAGAATTCATCTCAGGCGATGGATTTGGATCCTAACCCTAGTCTCAAGACGGTGGCCAACGAAGCTGAATATGATATGATACTACAAGTGCTTCGTCAAGTAAATTTCAATAAAAGTAAAGCGGCTCGGCTCCTGAATATTGATCGTAAGACGCTTTATAATAAAATGAAGCAATTTGACATGCAGTAACGGACGAAGGAATGACTGACACAAAGAAGACATATCATTCTTTCGGGATCAACCAGCTTTTGAGTGCCTCGACGAGCGGAATGCTGCTATTCAAACAGCAAGATGACGGTGAATACGTGTGCACGGTTGATAACGATTCAGCCTGTCAACTGACCGGAAGTGATTCCCTGAATGGCACTAAATGGCAAGGGCTTGTGGATCAGATCGCTAACAAATCATCGGTCGCAAAGGCTTCAGCTGAAAACCCAATTCCTGAACTAAATTTCGAAGCATATTTCGCCGTTACGGATGCGTGGTGCCGTCTTAGTAATACGCCTGTCAACGAACATAACTTTCTTTGTACAATCACCGATATTACGCATTACAAGGAAATCGAGGCTAGGGAGGACATTGTACTGGATATATTGCGTGATGCTGAAAGAACAGTGCAGTTCGGTACCTGGGTTTGGTACCCCGAAAGCCAAGTAGTGGAGTGGTCCGAAGGATTGTATGTGATGCTGGGCTACAGCCCGAACCAGGCTAGCCAAAATCCGGCGGAGTATGGTCGGTTCATGAAACACGTTCATCCCGATGATCTGGAAAGGGTAGTTAATGATAATCCTGTCAGCATTGGGGCCAAAGAACCCGTGGAGACGGAATACCGGATAAAAACGCTATCTGGTGAAGTGAAAAGTGTCTTGAGTCGCTCGATCTACCATTCTGGCAATGCTACCCACCCGGCCAAATTGACAGGATGTATCGTTGATTTGACTTCTATCAAACAGGTTCGGAATGAGTTGGTTAGAAAAGTTGAAGAACTGAATCGCTCCAATTCCGACCTTGAGCAGTTTGCTTATGTGGCTTCCCACGATTTGCAGGAACCACTTCGCAAGATCGTATCCTTCGGCGAGCGACTTGAAAAGAAAAGTAAGGACATGCTCGATGAGGAAACAGGCATGTACCTCGACCGCATTTTGAACGCCACGCGGCGGATGCAGAATATGATTAGCAATTTGCTGGAATTTTCCCGCTTGACCCGCACGCAACAGGGCTTCGTACCTACTGACCTCAATCAGATCGCTAAGAATGTACTAGGCGATCTGGAGCTAGTTTCTAAGCAAAAGAACGCAGTTATCGATATTGGCGAGATGTTCACGATCGAAGCCATACCTAGTCAGATGACCCAGCTTTTCCAAAATTTGCTGTCCAATTCCCTTAAGTTTACCGATGAGGGGGTGCAACCTGAGATACGCGTTACTGCCGAGAGCCTTGGTACCGAGGAGCAAATCAACTACGGGCTGCCTTCCCAAGGATCTTACGTTCGGCTGACTTTTAGCGATAATGGCATTGGTTTTGACGACCAGGACTCGGCCCGCATTTTCACCCTTTTCCAGCGACTACGAGGGCGTTCAGAGTACGAAGGGACGGGTATCGGGCTCTCCGTGTGCAAAAAAGTAGTGGAGAACCATTCCGGTCTCATTCTGGCTTCCGGTGAAACAGGGCAAGGTGCCACATTTACTGTCTTACTCCCCCTTTCCCAGTCGGGCCTGATCTAAATTTTACTACACCCGCCACTACCTATGAATAAAGAAAAATCACTTCACGTCTTGCTGGTCGATGACGACGAGGATGATTTCATACTGACTAGTGCTTGCTTCAACGATCTCAAAAACTGGTCGTTTGAACTGGAATGGTGTCCTACCTATGAAGAAGCGATATACAGTCTTAAAAACTGTAAGCACGACCTTTACATATTCGACTACTTGTTGGGGTCTAGAAGTGGCATCGACCTCATAAAAGAGGCGGTAACACAAAATTGTGAGGAACCCATCATTCTCCTCACCGGAAAGGGAGACGAAAAAATCGCCGTCGAGTCCCTCCGGCTCGGAGCAGCCGACTACTTGGTGAAGAGTGAACTGGAACCCGCTATTCTGGAACGCAGCTTGCGCTACTCGCTGGAAAGAACGAAGGTAGTCAAGGCGCTTCGCCAGAGCGAAAGGCGTTACCGCCGTATTTTCGAGGAGTCCAAAGACATGCTATTCCTCAGTGATCTAGAGGGTAAAATTCTAGACTTCAACGTTGCTTCCAATAATCTGACGGGGTTCGACGATGAAGAACTACGCGGTAAAGTGGTACTCGACTTGTTCGATAAGTCTGAAGTTAATTCACTTTGGCGGCAGATCGAGGACGGGGCTGACCTATCGGAGCAAGAGCTACGGTTCGTAACCAAAGAGGGGGAGCGAAAAATTGGTATTCTCTCTGCTACTACTGAAAACGAAAACGACTCAACTTACGTGCAGGGCCGACTGCGCGATGCCACCAATCAAAAGCAATCGGAGCGGGAACGGCTTTTTTCGGAAAAACTAGCCGTAACCAGCCGCTTAGTGCGAATGCTGGCTCACGAGGTTCGCAATCCGCTCACAAATGTAAATCTCTCGGCCGAGCAGCTGGCATCGGAATTGGAAGACGAAGATCTGCACTTTTATACCGACATCATCAAGCGTAACTGCGCCCGCATCAATGATCTTATCACGCAGTTGTTGCAGTCTTCCCGCCCTGGCGAGTTTGCCCTCTCGACGGGATCGTTACACAAAATTTTAGATAAAACACTGGTTTCGGCGCATGACCGCATGAAGCTGAAAAGAATCCAGATCGAAAAGCATTACGAGGAGAAAGAGATTTGTATCGAAATGAATCCCGATATGCTGGAAATCGCCATTCTCAACCTATTTACTAATGCTATCGAAGCCATGCCCGAGGGTAGTGGTGTGCTGAAAATCACTACCCGAATCCTCGATCATGAGGTGCAGGTGTTAGTGGCCGACAATGGCTCAGGCATAAGTGAGGAAAATATGGAAAAGGTTTTCGAACCTTACTTTACGGATAAAAAATCGGGCATGGGCATCGGACTGGCCAGCACGCTGAACATAGTGCAAACTCACGGAGGCCGCATAGACGTTCAATCGGAGGAAGGCGTCGGAACGGTATTCACCCTGAGCTTTCCCATCGTACAACGCGAAGATGTTGTGTAGTATTATTCAGAGTAGGTTACTGTAATTCCCTGTTCATTAATGAGTAATGTTGCCAAGGTTTCCCATTGACACCCAGCCAGAGCGAATTCCCAACCATCGCCGCCGCCCGGACATCGCCTTCCACCCATAGTCCCGATTTTGTTTGCGGCAAGTAGTTGAATTTCCTTTTCCCCTGATTTAAAAACACCTGACCCTTGTTGGCATCGCACTTGCCCAGTCGCACCCGCGTATGCGTCACGTTTCCGGCGAGGATCAAATCGGGCTTGCCATCGTCATTCACATCGCCCACCACCACGGCGTGGATGGGGGCAAATTGCGCTTCCACGGGCAAGGGTTGAAACGTGAGGGTACCTCCATCATTCCATAAAATGCCCGTTCGTAGTTCGCGGGCGGAAAGCTGTTTCGCCTGGCTCAATTCCTCATTATCGAACACGTCGCCCATTGTGGCAGTCGAGTAGTCGATATAATTCAGGAATTTCTTTTTGAGACGCGGGATCTGGTTCAAAATCTCGTCGCGGCTAGCGTATGCGTACTCTTTGCCGTTTTTTATTTGAGATAGAAGCGGCACTACCTGCCCGGTTTCGCCAAAATCGCCGTAGTACATTTTCAAGCCCTCGTCGGAAGTAATGTTGTACTGCGCATTGATTCCGGCGTTGCCCAGCACAAAATCGTCGTCACCATCACTATCGAGGTCAGCTTTATGCAAGGTGTAGGCGAGCGTGGTGTTTAAGATTTTGGTAAAATCCTGGTTTTCGGTAAACGATCCTTTGCTATTTATAAAAATCGCTGGTTTCATCCATTCTCCGACCAGCACCAAATCTGGTTGTCGGTCACCGTTCAAATCGCTGAAGACGGCTCCCGTCACTAACCCTGCAAACGCAAAGGAAGTACTGGCCATAAATTTTCCCTTCCCATCGTTCAGCCAAAGTACCGACGGCTGCGCCTCGGGGTAGCGGCCCGGTGTACAGTTGGCCCCAATAAAAATATCCTGATCACCGTCGCCGTCTACATCCGCCACCGCGATCGCCCGCGCGTTGACCAGCATCGTCGGAACGGTGGTAGATCTTACAAATCTGCCGTTTTGATTCAAGTACAATCGCGGCTGCAAGAGTGGATGATTCACTTCCAGTGCGTAGCCCGAACTACCCACCAGCAAATCCTGGTCGCCATCACCATCTGCATCGAAGAAGGCCGCGGCAGCATCTTCAAAATCCAGATCGGCGTCGAAGGCGGGTTGGGTACTTTTAGAGAAGCCGCTGGTCGTTTGCAGAAACAGAACTGCGCCCTGTCCGCGCGCACCGCCCGCGTACACATCCACCCGTCCGTCGCCGTTTACGTCTCCCTGCGCCATGCACGGCCCAGCATAAGAGCGCATCTCTGGTAAGAGCGGTTGCATTCTGAAATCATTGATTTGAATTTGATCGTGGATGAATGGAACGTTTGTAGCGGTGAAGTAGGGTAATGTAGATGAAATGATTTGGGTAGTTGTCGATTTTGCCGATTGATAGTCAATTGTTAGCAAACGATTCGATTCAGTATTCGGCAAACTAGTGGTACTTCCATCCGTCCAGTTTACTACGACTGAGTCGATTTTGCTAACCTTCCCCAAACCAAAATGTAGAGGCCCATACATCGCCGATTGAAAGCCCCGCACGGGTTGGAATTCCTGATACATAGGCTTTCCGGCTACCCAAACTACCGCCTTCGCCCCGATTTTTCGGGCTTCGTTGGGTACTTTCAGGGTTAGCTGCAGGTAGTTGGCGGCCTGAGTTTCCGCATCGACGTTGCGAAGGTTGTTCTGATAAATAAAAGCCCGCTCGTTGATATTGTTCGTCACCAAATCCAGGTCGCCGTCGTTGTCCAGGTCGGCGTAAGCTGCGCCGTTGGACTGGCTGCGCTGCGCAAAACCCCATTCCTGCGTTTTTTTTTCGAAAATAAGTCCGTCCTTGTTTTTGAAAATATAATTGGGTTCGCTGATGGCAGGCATAGAGTTGATGATTTCCATTTCCGTCGGCATAGCCCCGCCGTTCTGAATTTCGATCTGCTTGTCGGTCGAAAATTTCAGGAATTCCATATTCGTGTAGTCACGGGCGTAGCCATTGGTCACGAATAGGTCTTTCAGGCCATCGTTGTCGAAATCAGCAAAGAGCGCCGCCCAACTCCAATCGGTATTGGAAATTCCGGACACCTGCCCAATTTCTGAAAACACAGGCGCAGTTGGCTTGCCGGAGGTCACGTTCGACTGCGCTTTCCCCAAATTCAGTTGCAGCATATTCCGCATGGATTGATCGTGAAAGCCCGAGCGGACGAGCATCTGGTACTTATCATAATTGTCGTCGCCCGCTGTGAGTTTGATGCGGTCGTTGGGTTCGGGCAACATGTCAAGCGTCACAATATCCATCCAGCCATCGTTGTTCACGTCGGCGGCATCGGTACCCATCGAGTAGAAGGATGTATGGCCCATCGCCTCTCGCACCACTTCTTTGAAAGTACCATCCTGCTGGTTGAGGTAGAGGTAGTCGTTCTCGTTGTAGTCGTTCGTTACGTACAAGTCCAGCCATCCGTCATTGTTCAAGTCGCTGACGTTCAGTCCCAGGCCAAAACTCAGAACGTTACTTACCATACCTGATTTGGCCGTGATATCAGTAAATTTTTCACCGTCGTTGCGTAGCAGTTTGCTGCCGTAGCGCTCGTCGGCCTGTTCGCGGAATGAGGCGATGAGGTTGCTGAACCCGGCGTACTCCTGCACCGAATGATTGAGCAGAAAGCAGTCGAGGTCGCCGTCGTGGTCGTAATCAAAAAAGGCGGCCTGGGTCGAGTACGAATCATCATCAAGACCGTATTGGGTAGCTTTCTCGCTGAATGTGCCATTTTTCTGATTCACATACAGCAAGTTGCGGCGTAGTGCAGGATCGTCCGCCGCCGAGCGGCAGACGTAGATGTCAAGCCAGCCATCGTCGTTGATGTCCACTAGCGACACGCCCGTTTTCCAGCCACCATGGCTGATGCCCGCCGCCTCGGTAACGTCTTCGAATTGCATTGAGCCTTTATTGAAATACAAACGATCGGCCACCATGTTGCCCGTGAAGTAGAGGTCCACTAGGCCGTCGTTGTTGAAATCGCCCGCCGCCACACCGCCGCCATTGTAAAAATAGCCATATTTCAGGACGTTGATTTGCTCGGTTTCAGTAACGGTGTTCGTGAACGCCACACCCGTAGCGGCGGCGTCCAGCAACGAAAAGCGGGTATCTTTTTCCGACTGGCAACCCACTTGAAAAAGCAGAAAAAGACTTGCGGCGAGGTTGTGAAGCCTTGGTTTTGAAAATATCATTTTTGGGAAAGTGGAAATAGCGTCAAAATTAGGTCAAATCACATAATAGTGTAAATTTGTGAGGGTTAGAAAGGTAATCTTATGGTAATCGACAAGGAAAAAATTTTAAAGGCGGTTGAGTTCAAGCGTATTCTGGATGAACTCAATGAAGCCTGGAACGATGAGCAACGCCGCCGCCACGAATTCTGGGCCGAAGTGGATGAGGGGGTCAAAGCTGAATTTATTCTAGGTGAAATAATCTATCATTCACCAATATATGGTCGGCATTGGATGGCTTCTACTCAATTAACCAGAAGGTTGATTCCCTATGTTTATGACCATAAATTAGGTATGGTGGCCTACGAAAAAGTGATGATCCGCTTAACTCGAAACGACTTCGAACCCGATGTTTGCTTCTGGCGTCAGGAAGAAGTTACTGATTTTGACGATAAACAATCCGCTTTCCCTGCCCCAAATTTTATTGTCGAAATACTTTCAGACAGTACCAAGAAGCGCGATTACGGTATTAAAAAAACCGACTACGCTCTGCATGGCGTCGAGGAATACTGGATCATCGACCCGGTCAACGAAACCGTGGAGCAGTACTTGTTGAGCGGGATCGCTTATGAATTGAGCCAAAAATTACGCGAGGGGTCGCTCGCCTCGGAAGTCATCACGGGCTTCTCTATCGAAGTTAAGGATATTTTTGCCAAAGCCTAGGGCTATTCCAACACCTCCTCCACTATTTTCCGCTCTCTTTCTGATAAACTACCCTTTATTTTTTCCAGAGCAGAAATCTCCCTGCTCTTTGCGTAGCCTTTAAGAGCAGTAGTCAGGCGGTCGTCGGTGTCGTAAGGCTTGCCGCTGCCAAGATTCTCAGGCCAGCTTTCAGCCTGGTCGAGGTACTTCAGCGCCTCCTTAGTTTTCTTGGCTTTCAGAAGTTCGATGGCGTAGCGAACATTGGCTTCGCGGAACAGGCTATGCGCGTCTTTCGCTCCTTCGCTGGGCAAAATGTTCAGTTTCTTCATAGTCTCGATACTTTCGCGGTAATTGCCAGCAGCCAGAAGAACTTTCGCTTTCCGCTGACCCAGAATGTACCGCTCGTGATCGGCTAAATTCCTTTGACTTAGTTTCTTATCCACTAGCGCATGTGCATCGTTGTTCCTGCCGACCGATCCGTAGTACTCAGCTAAAGCACTGACCGTGCGCCAGTCGTCGGGCGCGAGGGCGTTGGCACGCACGAGGGCTTTTCCTGCTAATTCCTTTTGATCCTTGAACAAGTCGGCTTTGGCCAGATAAAACGCGGGCCACTTTGGCGCCTCACCACAGGCCAGAAATTTTTCCTGCGCCTCGGGTATTCTGTCCAATTGCCAGAGCAAAACGCCCTCGTAATATTTCAACTGCCACGGCAAGGACTGCCCGGCCGCCGTCAGACGCTGTTCGATGCGAGCCAGTAACCCAAGTTCCTCGTGTCGCGAGGGAAGAACGAATTCAGAACTTTCTGCCAAAATTCGGTTTAACTCATCGGTATTGCCAGTCCCTTTTTTATCCAGCACCCGCTGTGCGTCCGCTGCCCATAGTTCCACCATGGGTTTTTGAGGTGCCATTTTCAGCAGCGCGAGGGCATCTTCGTATTGTCCGCCTTCGCGGTACCACAAGGCCATCTCGATGTAATCTTCATGCGGCAGTTCATTGGTGATGTACTTATTCAACTCCTGCTTCTTGTTCAAAACGCCTGACTCATAGCGGGAGAAATGATCCAGAGGATTCTCTGCCAGAGCACTTTCGGTAGCTTGCCGAGCTTCGCCCGGGCGGTTGGTTTTTCTTAAAATAACTGTTCGCAGGTGCCGCGCGTGGTCGTTAGCGGGCTGGAACGCCAGGGCTTTCTCCACAAAATGCTCTGCCTCGACCCAGTTTCCTTCCCGTAGCGCGATTTGGGCCAGGCCTGTCCAGGCCGCCGCGCGGTAAGTTGGGCTCAGCACCGCCACCGCAAAACCGTCTTTGGCGGCGGTGAGTTGGCCCAGTTGCTGCGCCGATAACCCACGGAGGTAGTTGGCCAAAGGATCGTAAGTGTTCACCGACAAGGCCTTGTTTGCCAGGGTGAGCGCTTCTTCGTACTGACCTTTCCGATAGAGCAGTTGCGCCATTTCTCCCAGCGCGGGGACATGGTAGAGGTTTTTCGCCAGGCACTTTTTGAACCATTCCTCGGCTTTGGCAAACTGCCGCTGACTGGCCGCATCTTTCCCTCGCAAGTACAAACCGTATTCCAATTCCCAATCGAAATCGGCGGGTGAAGTGAGTGGACGGCCCGTACTTTCGGTAGAAAAATCTTCACCTTTTCCGCCAAAAAGGGGTTGGCCGTTCAGCGTGATAGAAAGGTTTCCATCCCCGGCATAGCGCACCGAGTCGGTGTAGTTGACGAGGGGTTTCAAGGAGATATTTCTCTCGAAAACTACCTTGTCATCAGCCCGAACTACCATGTTCCCGTCTTGGTTTGTCACAGGTGAAAAATTCCAAATCAGGTGCGTCGGCGTGTGGCGAAGGTGCAACGCGGCGGTTTCGTTGGCGGCGGTGATACCGCCCGTCTTCCTGACTGGGTACCAGCTTTCCGTCCAGCTATCGGCAGTATGGGGCATGAACGAAATGTGCTTGAAGGGGCTGACCGTACTGCCGCCGCCCGCCTGGTTGAATAGCCGCCCCGACTGCAACTCCACGTACTGCCCATCGGTGTCGGTCAGAAGATTTTCCCAGATCATCCCCTGCCGGGCTAATCCCCAAATCCAGATTTTTTGGCCCAGTTTGTCGGAAAAGGGCGCGTAATGCACGAAACCTGCCTGATCGTCATGCCAGTAGCCGCCGTAAAAATCGCTCGGCTTGCCCAGTACATGGTACGACTTGTAGTTGCCGAAGTTGTTGCTTTCGTAAAAGTTCAGCGCCCGCCCCGCGCTGTCTTTGGGCCAGAGGTGAATTTCACCGTCGTGACCAAGGCGGTGGCTACCCTGGAAAGCAAATTCCAGATTGCCCGCCGCCTTGAAGCCCGCGTTCATCCAATGATAGTAGCTGGTTTCGAGCGGACTGGCGTTGAACCAGCGGCTTTTGGTAATGAAGCGCGCTTCGTCCTTTGGTAACTTGATTTCGACCATCCATCGGGTGCGAGCCGACCAATCCCAGGCGCCCACGAAGCAGCTCACGCTGCCATCGGTGTTGGTGCGGGTAGCGTAGTCCACCGGACTCGACACGGTGGGGGCGTGTCCAATGTCGCCGAAGTTCAGCTCAATGCCGCCCGAAGTCCACGGCCCGCGCATGGCCACGTTGCGGAACTTGACGACGTGGTTGAAATAGACAAAGGGGAAATTAG
>NZ_JBGSXF010000664.1:0-3835 GCF_041751555.1 Persicitalea sp.
GGGCGACGTGAGTTGGGCGGTGCCCACAGTCGGGTTACGCACGGCAACCTGGGTACCCGGCACGGCGGCGCACAGTTGGCAGGCCGTGGCGGCGGGTGGCACAAGCATCGGTCGCAAAGGCATGATGGTCGCCGCCAAAACTATTGCACTAACGGCTGTGGATTTATTCCAAAACCCTAAAATGTTGACCGAAGCGCAGGCTGAGCTCGATGAAAAACGCGGCAAGAAGTTTAAGTACGAAGCTTTGTTGGGAGATCGGCCGCCAGCTTTGGATTATCGGAAGTAGGAAGGGTCAAACAGCTAAGGCGGGGCACCCCCTGGCATGGCTCGTTCGTTGTTAATTTCTTAGCCTGATAAAGGCTTTTTTTAAATGAAAAATCTTCTTCTATTTGGACTTTTTATTACGAGTTCTTTCCTGATTGGCTGCATATCATCGCGTACCGTTGGAGGAAAATCACCCAGTTCTTCACCAAAACAACTCCTCCTCCGCGACGAGGGGCTGTCCCAACTCAGCTACGTCGATTTTGAGTATCTGGAAAAAAGCTGGAACGTACCCATTCCCGCCGGGCGGGATTTGCAACTGGTGGGGAGAGGTCGGGTGCTGGTCGGGACGGGTAATGGATACGAGGAACGCGACATCGGGACGGGGCAAAAAGTCGCCGAACTGAGCACTTTCAAAGGCACGATTGCCGCGCGGCGGCTGCGCAATGGCAATACTTTGTTGACGGGCCTGAACTGGCAGGGAAAGAGTGGCATCGTGCTGTTGGAAGTGGACGGCAATGGGTCAGTCAATAAAACCATAGCTTACCCTGGTTTTGAATACGTGCGCTTGGTTCGGGAAACGGATTTGGGCAATTTCCTTATCACGGCCGATGACGTAGTTTTTGAGGGGAGGCCGGATGGCTCAATTATCTGGCAGGCTAATCTTGACACCAAAAGAAAATCACAACACGCCTGGCAAGCCGTGCGGCTGGCAGGCGGACGGACGATGGTCAGCGGTGGGTTCTCGGCCAATTTGCAGGTGTTCGATGAAAGTGGTTCTATCGTCGATACCATAGGTGGCCCCGCCGAAGTGCGTCCCTATTTTTTTGCCGGATTTCAAATTTTGAAAAATGGCAACATCGTCGTCGCCAACTGGCAGGGCCACGGCGCAGACATGGGAGCCAAAGGCAATCAATTACTTGAATACACTCCGGTGGGGAAACTGGTTTGGTCCTGGCAGCAAGATCCTGCTAAGTTTTCGTCCGTTCAGGGCGTGATCGTTCTGGATGGACTGGATTCAGATCGTCCTCACACAGAAGGGAAGGACGGTAGTCTTGAAGCGTTCTAACTGAAAGTAAATCATACTTAAACGATTCTATGCAAGAAAAAACCAAATTCGAAAGCCGTTATGCCAGTTCGCCGAACGAAGTGAAAGGGATGAATACCGAACAACTGCGGCAGAATTTTCTGATCGAAAACCTATTCGTAGCCAACCAGTTTCGCTGGACGCTGTCTTTTTTTGACCGTTACCTGACGGGTGGCGTCATGCCCGCACTCGAACCCCGTACTTTGGAGGCTCCCGAGGCACTGAAAGCCGCCTATTTTCTTGAACGACGCGAACTGGGCATCATCAATGTCGGCGGCCCAGGTCGGGTCACGGCCGATGGCGACACCCATGATTTGAACTACAAAGAAGCCTTATACCTTGGGAAAGGCACGCAGCAGGTGCAATTTCAATCGCTCGACGAATCGAAACCTGCCAAGTTTTATCTCAACTCGACACCAGCGGGCCAAAGCTATCCCTCCCGGAAAATCGCCAGAAACGAAGCGGAAGTAGTGGAAATGGGCAGCCCCGAAACGGCCAATCACCGGATTATCAATAAACTCATCGTCAACAGCATCCTGCCCACCAACCAACTGCAAATGGGCATGACGGAGTTGAAGTCCGGGAGCGTATGGAACACCATGCCCGCCCACACCCACGACCGTCGGATGGAAGTGTACTTTTACTTTGAAGTCCCCGGAGGACAGGCGGTCAGCCACTTTATGGGCGAGCCCCAGGAAACACGCCATCTCTGGCTTAAAAACGAGCAGGCGGTAATTTCGCCCAATTGGTCGATTCACGCCGGGGCCGGGACTTCCAACTACACCTTTATTTGGGGTATGGCGGGTGAAAACCTCGATTACAGCGATATGGATTTCTGTGCGATAGAGGACTTACGTTAATGCTTTCTGGTCTAAAATTTTTGGTTTCCGCTCATGTCTCTTTCCAAAAAAATCCTGAATACGATCAGCATCGACGAGTACTCGGCTACGCCAAAGTACCTGCAACTGAGCGATTCTATCTTGCGGGGAATCCAGGCGGGGACGATAGGGAAAGGCGACATGATGCCCTCGATCAATGAGATAAGCTTCGAGTTCGATATTTCGCGCGTTACGGCGGAGAAGGGCTACAACCATCTGAAAGGTCTGGGCGTATTGGGTTCAGTGCCGGGCAAGGGGTACTTTATCAAACAGACCGACCACAGTCAGCCGCTGAAAGTGTTTTTGCTTTTTAACAAATTGAGCACCCACAAAAAAATTATCTACGATTCTTTTGTCGAAACGCTGGGCGGCAAGGCAGCGATTGATTTTTATATTTACAACAATGACTTCGCGCTCTTCAAACGGCTCATCGAGCAGCGTAAAGAGGAATACACGCACCTGGTTATTATCCCCCATTTTATCGAGGGCGAGGAAAAGGCGCACGAAATAATTAATACGCTTCCAAAGGAGCAGTTAATTGTTTTGGACAAAATTATCCCTCGATTGAGTGGGAAATTTGGCGCGGTTTACCAAAACTTCGAGCGCGATATCTATACTTCCCTGGAAAAAGCCAGCGAGCCGCTGGCCAAATACGATACGCTAAACCTGATTTTTCCCGAAAACAGCTACGCCCCGCCCGAAATTACCGAAGGATTCGTCAATTTTTGCCGCGACTACGCCTTCGACTACCGCGTAATTTCCGACATCGATCAGGAAACCATCCACGCGCAGCAAGCCTACATTAATATTATGGAGGATGATCTGGTGATTTTGATCGAAAAAATCATCGCCCAGTCACTGTCCATCGGCCAGGATGTAGGCGTCATTTCTTACAATGAAACGCCACTGAAACGACTGCTGCTAAACGGAATCACGACGATGTCAACCGATTTTCAGACGATGGGTCGGGCAGCGGCGAAGTTGATTCTCAGCCATTCCAAAGAGCATTTGGAGAACCCTTTTTATCTGACGTTGCGGGCATCTTTGTGAATTTGAAATGCTCACAGATGCCGCTTCAAGACGCCTCCCAGCAGTCCACCGACCAGAATAAGCCCCGCCGAGCCGAACACACTGAACGCCGCCAGGTCTTTTCTGGCAAATTGATCCAAAAGCATGGCGTAACCTACCAGAAGTACTGTCACTTGTACGAGGGCCAATAGCCAGCCTTTGCGGGGCTGCAACCATCCCAGGCTCAAACCTGAAAGTACAGCCACCAGGTACGGTACGTGGATACCGTAGCCCTGTCTGGCCACCAAAAGTACCAGCAACCCGCCCAGTAAAGCCAGCACGCCGTGCAGTAGAAGGCCACGGTCAAAAAAAGGAGGCGAGGAATTCAAGTACTTGCAATGTATTTTGACAAGCAATTTTGTTTGACAGGGTGCCAGTTTCGGAACTTTACTCCTTCGGCGGATTGATCATGATGTGCGCCCGGTGCGTGCCGGGATCCATAATCCACGGCATCGCCGGGCCTTCGGGTTTCAAAGGTAGTCCGGTACTTTCGGCGGTGGCGTAGGGAATGTACACTACGTAGCGCAGGTAGCCGTCTTTC
>NZ_JBGSXF010000665.1:0-6349 GCF_041751555.1 Persicitalea sp.
CCCCTGTGCCTATTTCGAGAATCGCGAAACACATTTGGGCCGATTTGTCAACGCATTTCACATAAAATGGGGCTGGCAATTTCCCATTGGTGAGCGCATGTCGATGGACACTTACGTAGGCGGCGGCATCCGCGCCCTTAACGTCAAGTACTTGGGCTTGCCGAATGATACCTCTTTCAATGGCGGTGGCGGAGGTGACTTCCTGACTTTCCGCACTGATCGCCCTGGTCGATACGAACCCAGCCCAAGCTTTTCAATGGGTTTTCACTTTGGGTGGCGGCTTTGAAGGGAAGGGGAAAAGGGGAAGAGGCACAAAGACGGTCGGCCGCTGCCGGGCAGAGTTCCAAAGGCACAAAGTTTCTGATAAAGGAAGGGTAGTCAAGTTAGAAAGCCCAAATTTTCTTTGTGCCTTTGTGCCTTTGTGCCTTTTAAAACCGAAACCCTTATCTTTGCCAAACTTTCTCACAAAAAGACGATGGCACAACTCTCGGTTCGGCATTTGTTAGGCATCAAGAATCTGAATGAGGCGGATATTCACACGATTTTAGATACCGCGACGCAGTTCAAGGAAGTCATCAACCGCCCGATCAAGAAAGTACCCTCCCTTCGCGACATTACTATTGCCAACGTCTTTTTCGAGAACTCCACCCGCACCCGCCTTTCCTTTGAACTCGCTGAAAAACGCCTTTCGGCCGATGTCGTAAATTTTTCGGCTTCGGGTAGTTCAGTCACCAAGGGCGAGACGCTGCTGGATACGGTCAACAACATCCTGGCCATGAAGGTGGACATGATCGTGATGCGCCATAGCAGTCCGGGTGCGGCGCACTACCTTTCTACCCGCATTCCGGCCAACGTCGTCAACGCGGGTGACGGTACTCACGAACACCCCACGCAGGCCCTGCTCGATGCCTTTTCGATGCGCGAAAAACTAGGCGATTTGCGCGGCCGGAAAATTGCCATCATCGGCGACATTCTGCATTCTCGCGTGGCGCTTTCCAATATTTTTTGTTTGCAAAAACTAGGGGCTGAGGTGATGGTCTGCGGACCGACAACGCTCATCCCAAAGTACCTGCCCGAACTGGGTGTGAAAGTCGGCCATGATGTACGGGCCGCACTCCGGTGGTGCGACGTGGCCAATGTATTGCGCATTCAGCTTGAACGACAGCAGATTCGGTACTTTCCTTCCCTGCGTGAGTACTCACTCTATTTCGGCATCGACAAAGCCATGCTCGACGAGCTTGACCGCGAGATCGTTTTGATGCATCCCGGCCCCATCAACCGCGGCGTTGAGCTTTCTTCCGACGCCGCTGACTCGGCGCATTCCATTATTCTAAATCAAGTAGAAAACGGCGTGGCCGTACGGATGGCGGTATTGTTTCTTTTGGCGCAGCAGTAGTTTGACCAACCACCTTTCTTTTTCTGCCAAATCCTCGAACCGCCGATGCGGTTCGAACTGAACGAAAAAAGATGAAATCCTACCTTTACACCCTCTCCATCATCGCCGCCGCCACGTTGGCGATGATTTTTCCCGAACCTTTTACGGTCATTGCGGGCTTTGAATTGAAGAACCTGATCGTCCCGCTCTTGATGATTATCATGTTCGGCATGGGGACGACAATGGGGCTGAAAGACTTCGAGGGCGTCGTCAAGAATCCCCGTTCGGTTTTCATTGGCATTTTGTGTCAGTTTTCTATCATGCCAATTGTGGGTTATACGCTGGGCACCAGTTTCGACTTTCCGCCCGAGGTAGCAGCCGGGGTTATCTTGGTAGGTAGTTCACCCAGCGGCCTGGCTTCCAATGTGATGGCCTATATCGCCAAGGCCAATGTTGCGCTCTCACTTACCATCACCGCCGTGGCAACTTTACTCGCGCCGCTTCTTACGCCCGCCCTGATGAAGTGGCTGGCCGGGACTATGGTAGAGGTCGATTTTCTGAAAATGATGGTTGATATTTTGAAAATGATCATCCTGCCTATCGGGCTGGGGCTGCTTGTCAACTACATTTTACGCAAGCAGGCCGAATGGCTTAACCGCTACATGCCGCTGGTTTCTATGATCGGCATTGCTCTCATCATCTGTATCATCACCGCTGCCGGACGCGAGAGTTTACTTACGATTGGCGTCGCATTGGTAGTTTGTACGCTCACGCATAACCTGCTGGGTTATGCGCTGGGTTATGGCATGGCAAAACTGATGCGCCTACCCGAGCAGGACTGCCGGACGGTGTCGCTGGAAGTGGGCTTGCAGAATGGTGGCCTAGCATCGGGACTAGCCCTGCAAATGGGTAAGGTGGCTACGGTAGGTTTGGCCCCCGCACTATTTGGACCGATCATGAACATTACGGGGTCGATTCTCGCCAGTTTCTGGGGCAAGAAACCGACCGAAGTACCCGAAGCAGCGGCGGCAGAAATGACTTGATGGACCGAGAAATTGGGGTAGTGATTATACCTTTCGGAACGATGTTTCGTTTTTTTGTAAAAAAACATCCCTTTTTTAAAAAAGCAAAGCCCATGAAAACAAAGGCCCTTACTAGTTGGATGCTTCTCTTCGGACTGGCGTTCATGTTTTCCTGCAAGCAGAAGGACGTCGGCCCCGACACCAGAACTTTACTAACGGCCAAATGGTGGTGCCACGACAAAAAGTTGCTCAATGACCTGAATTTCAATAGTGACGGTGCCGTGCAGGAGCGGTTTGAAGGCAAGATTGAAACAGGCCGTTGGACGCTTTCACAAGATGAAAAAACGATCGAAATCATGCAGGTAGGCGGCAACAACCAGGGAACCCGCACATTTGGTCTACAAACTATCTCTGATGATCAACTTGTTTTGACATTTTTTGGCGCTGAAAACAACTACACAAAATGCCAATAGAAGAGAATGATGAATTATAAGTGATGAATTATTATGCGCTCATTACTGCTGCGCCAGCCCATTCATCACTTATAATTCATCACCGCACGGGTGGCCCCGTCATAATCAAGCCAGCCGATTCATACAATTCAAATCTTCAAACGCTACTTTCAGGCGCTCTACCATACTTTCTTCACCTTTCCGGAGCCATACGCGTGGGTCGTAGTATTTTTTGTTCGGTGAGCCTTCACCATCAGGGTTGCCGAGTTGGGTTTGTAGATAATGCTCCGATTTGCGGTAGTATTTCAGGATACCTTCCCAAGTCGCCCACTGCATGTCGGTGTCGATGTTCATCTTAACCGCGCCATATTCGATGGCCTCTCGGATTTCTTCGCGGGCTGATCCTGAACCACCGTGGAATACGAAGTTGACGGGCAGTGTCCCGGTATTAAATTTCTTTTGAATAAACTCTTGCGAATTTTTCAAGATTTTTGGCTCCAATTTTACATTTCCGGGCTTGTAGACGCCATGCACGTTACCAAAGGCTGCTGCAATGGTAAAATTGGGCGAAATTTTGTTCAATTCCTCGTAGGCGTAGGCTACCTCTTCGGGCTGAGTATAAAGCTTCGAACTATCTATGTCGGTGTTGTCAACGCCGTCTTCCTCGCCACCCGTAACGCCCAATTCGATTTCTATCGTCATGCCCATTTTGGCCATGCGCTCGAAGTACCTGGCGCAGGTTTCAATATTTTCTTCGAGGGGTTCTTCCGATAAGTCCAGCATGTGTGAACTGTAAAGTGGTACGCCGTGCTGCTCGAAGTACTTTTCTCCGGCGTCGAGCAAACCATCGATCCAGGGAAGGAGTTTCTTAGCACAGTGGTCGGTGTGCAGGATCACGGGCACTCCATAATGACCAGCCATTTGGTGAACGTGCATTGCGCCCGAAATGCCTCCGGCGATGGCGGCTTTCTGGCCGTCGTTCGACAAGCTCTTTCCCGCGTAAAAGACGGAACCGCCATTGCTGAACTGAATCATCACAGGACTGTTGACCGCCTTAGCCGTTTCCAGCACGGCATTTATTGAATTGGTACCGACCACATTGACGGCGGGTAGGGCGTAGTCATTTTCATTGGCATGTCGGAAAATTTCACTAACGCCCTCGCCGGTCACGACGCCGGGCTGAAAGCGGGTTGCTGTATCGTTCATAGTTAGTTTTCAGGATTATTTGAAGAAAAAATTTAGGAGAATTATTAAAATGAATCATAGAAGGCATTCTGATTACGCAAGTTAGAGATTTTTCGAGTAAACCGCCGAACCATAAAGCGATCGTGGCGCGGTTTTCAAGCATTGGCAAGCATTTTTAAACTACTCTCGTTACCTTTGACAACATCAGGATTTTCGGATTCAGTAGCTGAATTATTAGAGGTTCTCCGTTATCGACTGTCCAGTTTTTTTTAAAAAATGTCCCCAAAACTTATAAAGTCCCTTTTACTTGCCGCTGCTTTAGGGTGCTTCCTGCTCTGGATCATGGAAGTTTTACGGACTGATTTGGGAAATAGTTATTGGCTGCTTATGCTGAGTTTGACTTTGCTTCTGGCCCACCAATACTACCGACTGCGGACGCAGCCCGAGGCTCCGAAAAAGCAGTCGACCCCGGCTCAGTCCAGACAAACCAGCCTTCGGCCCACCAAACGCAAGAAAAAGAAATGACCGTTCTCTACCCGGTACTTACCGCACTGTTTTTCCTGTTGGCGGGCTACTTCGGCGCGGTGCGGGCCATCCTGCTCGATGCGCCGCTCGACTGGCTGCGAGCCTCCCACTACGAGGGTGCCTCCGAAGAGGAGAGCATTCATCGCGTGGCCTACTGGCGACGAATGTTGCGCATGAGCCGTCTGACCCTTGTCGCAATAGGGTGCTTTTTTTTAATAGCTACTGCCTATATTCTTCTGCCCCGGCTTCTTGAATGGCCCGGTTGGCTGTATTGGCTGGCCCTGTTTATGGTGGCAGCATTGGCTTGGATGGTGACGTATGTACTATGGCTACGGCTAGGCCGGGCTTTTCCAAAAATCGCTACCATTCGGGCGTTTCCCGTTCGCTTCGCCGAATGGATGCTGACGCCCGTTTATTGGTTTATCGAGCCTGTTATAAGAAGACAAAACAATGGAGAGACTTCATCGCTGGCAATAAATCTTTCCAACTATGTACGTGACGAAGCGGTGGCAGCGGACGATGCTGATTTCGAGGATCATCGAAAAGAGGAAAAGATGTTTATCAACGCCCTCGATTTTAAGGATGTCCGTATTCGTGATTGCATGATTCCCCGCACCGAAATCACGGCCGTAGCGCTCGAAGACGAAATCGAGGATCTTCGCCAGGCGTTCATTAGCAGCGGACACTCCAAAATCGTAGTGTATCGCGACTCCATCGACGATGTGGTAGGTTACTGCCACTCGCTGGCCCTTTTTCGCAAGCCTAAGGAAATTTCGACTATCGTCACGCCCATGCTCATCGTCCCGGAAGCCATGTCCGCCAGCGACCTGATGTTACGATTTTTGGAAGTACGGAAAAGCCTGGCCCTGGTGGTTGATGAATTTGGCGGCACGTCGGGGCTCGTGAGCGTGGAGGATGTTGTGGAGCAGATTTTTGGTGAAATACAGGACGAATATGACTCCACTGAAGACTGGACTGAACGCAAGATAGATGAAAACACGCTCATATTGAGCGCCCGCCACGAAGTGGAATATCTAAACGATAAGTACGGGTGGGACTTCCCGGAGGGCGATTATGACACGTTGGCAGGACTGCTCATCCACGTTCACGGCGATCTGCCCAAGGTGAACGACATCATCCAGTTTGTCCCTTACACTTTCAAAGTCATTTCCATGCAAGACACGCGCATTGAATTAGTAAGGCTGACGGTGGATGAGGGCAAGGAAGACGAAAAGGGGGACATTCGAAAAAAATAGGCCACCATTGAGTACTATTTCAGAGCGCTTAGATCAGTATAAGTCCGTAGATTTTGGGTTATTAGAGAAATTAATCCTCGAACACAAGATGAAGATTTTCGATAATTCTTTACTGGCCTACTCGCTCCTACTCCTGATATTTGGTTCAAGTGCCTGCGCCCAGACCAAACCCAAAAAGTCGCACTCAGTTTCCTTCACGAAACAAACCCTCTCACGCGACTTCATCGCCGAGGGTGCAGCGGCGGGCGATGTCAATCACGATGGCAAGAAAGACGTCATGGCTGGTGCCTACTGGTTCGAGGCGCCGAACTGGACGCCACACGAACTGGCCGCGCCCAAGGAATTCAAAAAAATGGAAGGCTACAGCGATTCATTTCTGGATTTTGCGATGGACGTGAACCAGGATGGCTGGGTGGATTTGATTCGCATCGATTGGCCAGGCAAAGCCGCTGCCTGGCACGAAAACCCAAAAAACCAGCCGGGCCACTGGAAAATGCATCCGATTCATGACCACCTCGGCAATGAGTCGCCAAT
>NZ_JBGSXF010000666.1:0-4740 GCF_041751555.1 Persicitalea sp.
GGCGACTCGAACATTTCGAACGTTTCGGTTTGGCCATTGGGTAAGGGTATTTCCAAAGTCAGGGCGGAAGTCCGGCTGCTGAACTCGAGCGGTGCCTTGAGCAGGTGCTGCCGTAGCTGACTTTCTTTGATACTGTAAAGCGTCAGTTTTTTGATATGCTTCGTTACCGAAACGTCCTCTCTCAGGTTGCTGACTGGAAGAGGTTCAAAGAAATTGGTTTGGGCAAACGCATTCCCACAAGCGATCAGCAGAAGGAAAAGTAGGTAGTTTTTTCTCATGAGTAAAAAGGAAGTTTGGTTGAACGATTGTTAGAATTTTGTTACTTTTATTTTTACCTAGAAGCAACCCAAAAGTAACGGAACCGTTTAGAAATATTTTTGGCTTATGGCTCAACGTGGGCTTTCCTCGAGTAAACGACCCAAATAATTATACAAATGGCACATTTACCAGCGGCAAAGTTTAGAGGGATGACCTTGCCGTTCATTTTTTTCGTAGGTCAGGTAAGGGGGAACGACTTGGACTGGCCTTCCCGTGAAATTTCTACCAAATGAAGCCCGACTTCTTTTTGAAAAAATCTGTCCGAAGCGATTATTGCCGATGCTCTCGATACTTCCCAAAAAACTTATTCAACGCCTCCACCTTGTTGTCTACGTGTAACTTGGAGCAGATGTTGTAGATGTGTTTTTTTAGCGTTTTGACGCTGATGAATAATCCGTCGGCAACTTCCTGGTAGGCCAGCCCTTTGGAGAGCATCGTCAGCACGTCCACCTCGAGGGGCGTGATGCCGTAGTCGGTACGCACCTGGCATTTGTGCTGGATTTTGGTTACAATATTGCGGGCGATGTAGCTGCTCATAGGTGAACCTCCTTCATGTACTTCCCGAATGGCCGTGCGCAGTAACTCGGGTTTACTCTTTTTGAGGATATAGGAATTGGCCACCGCTTCGAGCGACTGAAAGACATTCTCGTCTTCATCGTAAATCGTACACATGATGAACTCCACGTTGGGGCAAAGTACTTTGAGCTTCCGCACGCAGTCGATCCCGCTGATGTCCGGCAGGCCAATGTCCATCAGCACTACGTCAGGCAGTAATTCGGGAATCTTTTCCAGTGCCTGGGCTCCGTTCTACACCACCCCTGCCAGGACGTACCCCTCGTCCCGCCCCACAATGGTTTGCAGCAGCAACTGAATGTCAGGATTATCTTCAACGATGAATACGGAAATCATTTTTTAAGGAGTTGATGAGTTCAGAGGCACAAAGTGAAAGATTCGGGTTTTAGCAAGATTTGCACATGAACTCATCTTCAAACAGCATGGGTTACCCCGTCATAAACTCTAAATGACCATCGGTGCCTGAATGCTGACCAAAGTACCATTTTCTGTGATCCAGTCGATGCGGCCTTTGATTGACTCGATGTTCTTTCGCATATTACGGAGGCCTTTGCTCCACAGTTGGGTGGGGGCAGAACTCATGCCCTTGCCGTTGTCGCGGATCAGGATGTGCAGTTCGTTTTCGACCGTGGCGATGGCCAGTTCCACGCGAGAGGCTTCGGCGTGCTTGACCACGTTATGTACCGCTTCCTTCACGGATTGATAAACGTTCCTACGAATAATGCCTTTCAACTCACGCTCCGGCTCGGCAATGGTTTCGGTGAACACCATCTGAATCCCGGCTTCGCCCAGAAAATCGGCGCAAAACTTCCGAATGTAGGCCACCAGACTTTGCAGGTTGTCGTTGTTCACGTTCAGGCTCCACACAATCTCGTTCATGCGCATCGTCATCTCGGAAGAAGCCTTAGCGATAATTTGCGCCTCCGGCCAGTCGGCCAGCTCGCTTTGCATCAGCAATTCGCTGGCTAGTGAGATGGAAGTCAGGGCAGTACCTAGTTCGTCGTGTAGTTCCTGCGAGATGCGCCCGCGCTCCTCCCGCTGGGCCGCGATCCGATTTTTCAGCGCATTCCATTCCGTTTCCAGGTACAGTTTGGCGAGTTTTTCCGATTCCCGCATCTTCCGCTTTCGCCAGTAAAGTACCCCAAGAGGCAAAAAACGGTTTATTCAAGGAAAATGTGGCTCTGGTAGATGCCCGCGCCCGGGCAATCGACCAGACGCATTTCTTCAAAGAACTGGTTTTCTCCGATTTCTCCGAGACCCGTCTACTGGGAGATGCTTACTTATTCGATAACGTTGCCTTCATCGACAACGGACAGATATTTGACCTCGCAGCGGGTGATGGGATTTACACCGCCGTCACGACAACTCCTTATAACGAGCTGGTGCAAGCCGGTTCGCTGACGGGATTGCAGCCAAACTCAGTGGCCAAAGACAGCATAGTCGATCCGGACTTCAAAAAACAACTGCTTTGGCTGATTACCAGTCCCGGTACTTTCAAAACTCATCCACTGTATCCAACGCACGGCCGCCGGGTCGCGTGGTGGCGTGCTACATTTGGTTAGGAGGCAGATGCCGTGCCCATGATTGGGGCCTGTGTGATAACTGCTCCATTCATCATAGCTGTCGCGTCGAATATTGGTAAACTCCCCGATGGGTATCGTGGAAGGCACTTAGCCTGGCGCCCGGTGGCGTATTTAGGTACTTTAAAAATTGTCTTCGATTTTAAGGTTTCGATTATCATGAAAAAAACAATATTTCTGGGATTACTCGCCACTCTGACGAGTTTGTGCGCCCTCTCTCAGTCGTCCGCCGCCCGGCCACAGGTTGGCAAATACTGCAAGCTCTATCGCGCGGGTGAGGGTCTGGTAGTTTCGATGCTGCGGGTTGGCCCCGAAAGCAATCACGAAACACTAGTGGGCTTCACTGGCTTCGATCACCCTTGGGAGGGGAAGATTTCAAAGCCAAAGTTCTCACCGCCGACGGGCGGCAGGAATTTACCATCCAGAATAATGGCCGCCCCTTCGTGGTGCTGGTTTTTCGTGACCGCTACGCTCAAGCCACGCTGTTTCTATCCAAGTACGGCACCGAACTATCCGAGCGACCGTTGGTTTATTCGCAGCCACTTTCGGCCGACTGCGACCCGGATATTTTCCTGTCGCAGTACCTAAATCAGGAGGCCAAAAAATAAGAGTCATTTTGCAATAAAAGTGATAATCAGATTAAAATACGCATTGCCGTAGCGTGCCCCCTTCTACTTTACCAGAACTCGACACTTTTGGCTATCGATAATTATATCAGATTCAACGCACAGAGTCGTTGACGACTGGCATGTACTTATCACTACCCACTAAGTAACAGTTGCTGTTCATGGTGCTGAAAGAGCTTTTCTGAATGACCAATAAAAAAGGGGACAACCGAATGGCAGTCCCCTTTTCCCTTTAACTAATTTATCTACTTTTTCTTCTTGGTCACTGTAAACGGTACGCATACCTGGGCCGGGCAGCAGTCCTCCACCACAATGATCGTGGGGCAGCAGCCATCCGCCGGGCAACTGCCCGAGGCCGAGGTGAAGCTATACTCGTAAGTACCCAGTTCAGTCTCAGAAGCCACGTAAATGTTGTCCGTCGCCACTTGCTCAGGCTGGCCGCCCGCCGCCTTACGGAACCATACCACACCCGTGTACTGCGCCGGAACGGTTAGTTGAACGCCCTGCCCTTGTCCACGGCACACCAGAATGGGTACCGTGAGACACTCACGGTCGAGGTCGTCTTCACCCTCGGCGTTGTCGCCGGGAGTACTATCCACATCCTGCTCGTTGACCTTGCTGATCTGGGCGGTGTTGAATGTTACGCCCGCCGCAATCACTCTCGCTTTGATGACTATGCTCACGGTGTCGCCTGGGGCCACGCTGCCTACCATCCAAACTTTGGTAACCGGGCTATAAGCACCGTTGCTGCTTACAAACTGCAAGCTTGCCGCCAACGTATCGCTTACTTGCACGCCCGTGGCCAGTACTTGACCTTCATTATAGACCCGGATCGTGTAAGCGACCGTATCGCCCAGCATGGCCAGCTTCTTGTCAACCGATTTGTCCAGGGCTAGATCGATCTTATCCGTCGACTTGTTGACCAGCGCAGCGTCCACTGTCAGGTTATTAGTCGCCAAGCTGTCAGCTAACGTACTATTGTCGTCCAGTACTGTCGGATTCAGCGTCACAACCTGACTTAGACCACTCGTCGGATCGAAGTCAGAGTCCGTCATGTCATTTGCATTGGCATTCACGTCCTTCTTGGCCGAAATCTGGCAGGTGTCAGGCAAGGTAGTTTGATCGATTTCTACGATGTAGTTGCCAGCCGACAGGCTGTCGAATAGGTACTTGCCAGCTGCGTCGGTCGTGTCAGAAGCCAGGATCGGCCCGGTCTTCGTGCCATTGGCTGCGGCGTACAGGTTCAGCTTTACGCCTTGCACCGGTGCGTCGCCCCCATCCTGTAGGCCGTCGTTATTTTTGTCCTTGAAGACGTAGTCGCCAATTGAGCCCAGCACACACTGGCCTATGGTGACTACTATCGTGTCAGAACACCCATTAATAGTGTACACAAAGTTGTAAGTATTCCCAGGCAGCAACTCAGAAACCGTATTTCCATTTATCAAGGCTACATTGGGTCCGAACTGCGTGTACACTCCGCCAAGAGGACTGGCTGATAATTCCAAACTCTTCGGAACGCTATTTCCGATGCAGACCAGTGTCGTGTCAGAGCCCGCGTTTGGTAGAGGATTGACGTTGACAGTCAGTTGCGTCGTGTCAGAGCAGCCCAGCAGATTAGATGCTGTCACCGTCAAGGTCACCGT
>NZ_JBGSXF010000667.1:0-7348 GCF_041751555.1 Persicitalea sp.
GTCGCCTACCATTCCTCCCCCTCGGCGCGGGAACGTGATCGGCTGCGACAGTCCATCCTTGAAGCTCAAGGGTGGATCATTCATCGGCTCTGGGGAATTGATTTCTTTCGCAAGAAAGATCAGGAATTAGAGAAGATAAAAGCTGCTTACGATGAGGCTCTGGCTTTACTGACAGAATCTGATCGGGTTGCCCTGGTCAAACCCGAAGAAGAGAAAAACGTATTTCATCTAATCCGCGAGGAAGAAGAAATGTCTGCTTTCGCTGTCCCTTACGAATTTGCCCAAGGTCTACGCGTACCTGATCCAGACCCATACGCACTTTACCCTTCACAAATCGCCAATATAGCGCGCGAAATACTTGCCGTAGAAAGTCCTATGCACATAGATGAACTTACTACCCGAATGCGCGAACAGTGGGGCTGGAGCCGGGCTGGTAGTAAATTCCGGGATTTAGTGGCGGATGGAGTAGGCATACTGGTAAAAGACCAATCAGTTTTGCGGGATGGATCTTACCTCAATTTGAAAAGTGTACCGCTAACGGTTCGGGAAAGAAATGAAAACGCCCCGGCCGGTGTCCGAAAACCCATACATATTCCTCCTGCTGAAATAGACTTTGCTCTCGTTCACATTGCCGAATTTGCTAAAGTCCTTACTCGAGAAGAAGCAGCAAAGGAGGTAAGTGTAATGATGGGATTCAAAGCTATTAGTGCTGAGTTCCGAGACATAATCAATTCCCGAATCGAATACTTGATTTCGAAAGGAGATTTACAGCAAGAGGCTGAAAAATTGACTACTAGTAAAAGTTGATTTTAAAAGCCCCTGGAACAATTTTTGAGTACCTTTCTCTACTCAAAAAAACCTAACTCTACTTCCTATGAAAAAACCATTGTTTCTCTTTATCATCCTGAGTGTAGCCGGAGGACTCTTTTCCTCTCAGACGATAGCTCAATCCATCAAAGGCGCGTGGCGGTCGCAGCAGCCTAATAACAGTATTGCTTCGCTAATTGTGGCCGACGACTACTTGATGATCGCTTCGTACAGCATCCTGAACAAGTACTTTGATCGTACTGAGGGCGGCCCCTTCACGATGCTGGGCGACCAGATGACCTACACCACGGAGTTTAATACCAACGACACGGCTAGAATCAATAAATCGGTCGTATTCACCGTTATCCGCAAGGACAGTATTCTGACGCTGCGCGGGGAGGATGAAGAATTGGTCTGGATGCTGGTAGACGACGCTAAGGAAAAGCCAATGGCTGGCACTTGGCACATCACGGGACGCGCCAAAGATGGCATGGGCGAGATGATGGAAATTCACCAAACTGGTACCCGCAAGACGCTGAAAATCCTTTCAGGAACCCGCTTTCAGTGGGCCGCCATCGATCCGGCAGTAAAAGGTTTCTACGGAACGGGTGGTGGTACCTATGACATCAAAAATGGCGAATACACAGAACACATTCAATTCTTTTCCCGCGACCGCTTCCGCGTGGGTGCAGATCTGAGTTTTGACTGGAAACTAGTCGACGGTAAATGGGATCATTCCGGTAAAAGCAGCAAAGGCGACCCTATTCATGAGGTGTGGGAGAAAATAGAGTAATGGATTGTGAATGATGAGTGATGAATGGCTGACTCACGCGTGCCAAATACTGAGCATTCATCACTGGTGCGCCAGCTCGGTCACCATTCATCACTAATTTAAACCTTCCTTTTCAACTCAAAATGTTGTCCAAGGTACACGCGTCGTACTACCTCGTCTTCGGCGAGTTCTTCGGCGGTACCTTGTTTCAGGATTTTTCCTTCAAATAAAAGATAAGCACGATCGGTGATCGAGAGCGTTTCGTTCACGTTGTGGTCAGTGATGAGGATGCCGATGTTCCGGTGTTTCAGCTTAGCTACGATAGTCTGAATGTCTTCTACGGCGATCGGATCCACGCCCGCGAAGGGTTCATCCAACAAGATGAATTTGGGATCTACGGCCAAGGCACGAGCGATTTCCGTACGGCGGCGCTCACCGCCGGAGAGTACCATTCCCTTGTTCTTGCGCACATGTTCCAGGCTAAACTCTTCGATGAGCTCTTCAACCTTATCCCGTTGTTCCTGCCGCGACAAATCCGTCATCTCCAGCACGGCTCGGATATTTTCCTCCACCGTCAATTGCCGGAAGACAGAAGCTTCCTGCGCCAGATAGCCTAAACCCAACCGCGCCCGCTTATACATCGGCAGGCTGGTAATATCACGATCGTCCAGATATACGTGCCCGCTGTTGGGCTTGACCAAACCGACGGCCATGTAAAACGAAGTCGTTTTTCCGGCTCCGTTGGGCCCAAGAAGCCCGACGATTTCGCCCTGTTCGACTTGATAACTAACGTTATCATTGACAAGTCGGGCGCCGTATTTCTTGACAAGGTTTTCGGTTCTGAGGATCATGGTGTGGATGGATGAAACTTGATGTCTTTCAGCATGAACTGTAACGTCGTTTTGTCGCGGAAGGTGTTCTCATCCAGCGCATAACAAATATCAAATGTTTTACCATCCATAAGATCGGGGTAGATGTGCGCCATACTGAAAGCAATCACCGTAAATGCCGGCGAGTTGTCTTGATAAACGTTGAACTTAATGTGCTTTTCCTTCATAATCGCCGGCTTCCCGGCAATGGACACGCCTCGGCTCACGAATACGGGCATCATGTTACCGGGCCCAAAGGGGCCCATTTGTTTCAGTACTTTATAGGCTTTCCAGGAAATATCTTCCAAATCGAGTTCCAGATCCACTTCAATCATGGGAGTGAGTTGCTCGGGAAGGATACGACTACTCACAATCTCGTCGAAGCGTCGGCGGAAAGCTTCGACATTCTCGACGGGCAACGTCATTCCCGCCGCAAATGTATGCCCGCCGAACTGCTCGAGCAGATCGGCGCATTCCTCAATGGCTTCGTAGACATCAAAGCCTGGTACCGACCGCGCCGACCCGGCGGCTTTGCCGTTGGATTTGGTCAAAATAATGGTGGGTCGATGAAAATGCTCGATGCAACGGCTCGCTACGATGCCGATAACGCCTTTGTGCCAGTCTTCTTTAAAAAGTACCGTGCTCTTGGCTCCCGAAAGCCACACATCCTCCTGAATCATTGCCAGAGCCTCCTCGGTAATACTAGTATCGAATTTCCGGCGATCGCTATTGTGCTTGTTGATTTCCTGGGCAAAATCGTCCGCCTCCGTCTCGTCTTCGCACAGCAACAGCCGTACGGCTTCCTTAGCGTGTTTGATACGCCCGGCGGCATTGATTCGCGGTCCGAGTCCGAAGACGACATTTTGGATATTCAGCGCGTTATGGATGCCCGCGATTTTAATCAGAGCCTTCAGTCCGACGCGCGGCGTGGTGTTCAGATGCCGCAAGCCGTAATAAGCCAAAACGCGGTTTTCGCCCGTAATAGGTACAATGTCGGAAGCTATGCTCACAACAAGCAAGTCCAGATAAGGGTAAAGCAAGTCCAAATCCTGCCCGTTTTGCTGGCAAAAGGCGTGAAGAAACTTGAACCCCACCCCGCAGCCCGTCAATTCCTTGTAGGGGTAGTTACAATCCGAACGCTTGGGATCAAGTACCGCTGCGGCGGGCGGCAGCACCTCACCGGGACGGTGGTGGTCGCAAATAATAAAATCCACGCCCAAGGTGTTGGCGTACTCCACTTTGTCCACGGACTTGATGCCACAATCGAGGCACACGATTAGGGAAAATCCGTTTTCGGCCGCCCAATCGATACCCTGCGTAGATACGCCGTAGCCTTCGATATAACGGTCGGGAATATAGTAGTCGAGTTGGTCATAAATGGTTTTGAGAAAACCGTAGAACATGGTCACGGAAGTAGTGCCATCCACGTCGTAGTCGCCGTATACCAGAATTTTCTCGCCCTTAGCCATCGCTGTTGTGAGGCGTTCCACGGCTTTGTCCATATCCTGCATCAGGAAAGGATCATGCAGGGAAGACAAATCAGGCCGAAAAAAGTGTTTGGCCCCAGCGAAATCATGTACTCCGCGCTGCACCAGCAAAGACGCCAGAAATGGACTGACGTTGATCGCCTCGGCCAGGGTGTCGGCCGTTGTCTTTTGTTCTTTTGTCAGTTCGGTGGCAGAAATCCAGCGTTTTTCAGTCATAGGGACAAAGATACGGAAAAGGCGTGTTCCCAAAGGGATGCAGAAAAAGCGTAAAATCAATTAAGAAACTTTAACACTCCCTCCCCACTCCCGATTTTGGTAAAAGCCAACTTGCCGAAAGCCATTGAAAGCCCTTATCTTTGCCGAGCTAATTTGGAGTGTGAGATTGAGAGAATTAGTGAATACTGGGTTCAGATTTCAATTCTCTCAACCTCTCAATCCCTCAATCAAAATTAAAAATGCCCCGCATCCTTGCGATAGACTACGGCTCCAAGCGAACTGGATTGGCTGTAACCGACCCACTGCAAATTATTGCCACGGCTCTGGAAACAGTGCCTACGCATTTGCTGTTGGATTATTTGAAAAAATACATAGACTTCGAGGAAGTAGAGGCTATCGTCATTGGCCTACCGCGTCGCCTAGACAGCAGCGATACACATAATACGCAACCCGTGCGATTATTTATCAAAAAATTGGAAGCCACATTTCCTGACATTCCCGTGCATTCACACGACGAGCGGTTTACCTCTTCCATGGCTCTGCAAGCCATGATTGCGGGCGGCAGCAAAAAAAGCGAGCGTCAGGAAAAAGGCAACCTAGACAAAGTCAGCGCCGTAATCATCCTACAATCCTACATGGAAAGTCAGCGCCTGAATCCACCTCATCACTCATAATTCATCATCGCGGGGGCGACCCCCTCATCATTTCCTTTAATGATTTACCCCATTGTAGCCTACGGAGACCCCATCCTGAGAAAAGTGACGAAGCCGCTCGAAAAAGACGAAATGAACTTGCAGAAACTGTCAGACGACTTATTCGAAACTATGCATGATGCGGCGGGCGTGGGCTTGGCTGCCCCACAGGTAGGCCTGGGCATTCGGGTTTTCGTGGTGGACGGCACCGCGATGAATGAGGACGAAGAGGAGGAAGACAAAGACCCTACTTTGGAAGGATTTAAGAAGATATTTATCAACCCTGAAATTGTCGAAGAAGATGGTGACGACTGGGCTTTCGAGGAAGGCTGTTTAAGCATTCCCGGCATTCGCGGCGAAGTCTATCGGCCGGAAATCGTGACGATTCGCTACCGCGACGTGGATTGGCATGAGCACGAAGAAACCCACGAGGGCATGGCCGCCCGCATTATTCAACACGAATACGATCATTTGGAAGGCAAGCTGTTTACCGATTACCTCCCCGCATTGAAGCGCCAGCTCCTTAAGCGTAAGCTAAACGATATCGCCAAAGGCATCGTAGACGTAGAATACCAGATGCGTTTCCATCGTCGCAAATAGCCCCCATAAACCTCTTTTCGCATGAACGCCCGTATTCTGTATGTCGAAGACGACCCAAACCTGGGTTTTGCCACCAAGGACAACCTTGAAGCCAACGAATACGAGATCGTACATTGTACCGATGGGCAGGAAGGTTGGGATACTTTTCAGAAAGAACACTTCGACATCTGCGTATTGGACGTCATGCTACCCAAGATGGACGGCTTTACTGTCGCCGAGAAAATCCGCGCCGTCGACCAGCACATCCCTATCCTCTTTCTAACTGCCCGAGCGTTACTTGACGACCGCCTACACGGCCTGCGTCTGGGTGCCGACGATTACGTGACCAAACCATTCAGTATTCAGGAATTGATTTTGCGAATCGAGGTATTTCTGCGTCGCTCCAAAACGGACGACACGCCGACACCTAATGATAGTATGCCATTACGCGTGGGCAAATATCTGTTCGATTTTCAAAAACTGATGCTCACCCTGAACGGTAGCGATCACATATTGACCTTTCGGGAGGCGGAAGTAATGAAGTATTTGGCCGAGCGCCCGAACGAGGTAATCAAGCGCGAAGACTTATTGAAAGCCATTTGGGGGGACGACGACTATTTCATGGGCCGCAGCCTGGATGTCTTTATATCCCGCCTCCGCAAGTACCTCAGTGGCGACCCCAACCTCCGTATCGATAATGTACACGGAGTAGGATTTCGGATAAGCTGGTGATGGAGAGTTCATGAGTCTATGTGTTTAAAGTTCATGAGTAGATGAAGTGCAGAGCTAGTTTTTCGCTGAGCTCATGAACTTTCTACTTAATCGGTACCGAAATTTTTGTCTTGTCCCAGGCCATTTGCATGGCGGGAACGGACTGATCAAAGTCGATCGTAAACATTTCAACGGGCGCGTCCATGGTTTGGGTGGGAACTTCCACCTTCAAAACGTCGGCTTCCGGTTCACGGATGGATGTGCCATCGAAGTTAATTCCCCAACTGTACTCCTTTTTATTGAAAATTACCGTCCACTTGTCGCGCTCAGGGATAGTCCAAAGCGTGTATTTCCCGGCGGGCAAGAGTTTATTGTCGATGACGAGTTCGGTTTCGGTGGTGAAAGTAGTAGCTTCATTCGCTCCCGTCCGCCAGACCTCGCCGTAAGGTACCAGGCCACCGAAGATTTCGCGCCCCTTTTTGGACGGACGATTGTAGTAGACTTCTACGTTTTTCGAGCCTTCGTTGAAAGAAACGGTTTGCTCAGGACTGGCTTTTTTAGTGTTAGCGGTCATAATCTTGAAACCGACAAAAGCGATCAAGGCCAAGCTACCGACCACAATCAATGTCCATTTTAGGTATTTATTCATGATAGTTAAATGAAGAAGGGTTTGTGAAAAATTATCCAAAGATAAAGAAAAGGGCTGATTTGTAAATTATTAGAGTGAACCGACACCCTTTTAAACGCAAGGAAGCCCCTCTGCAATAGCGGAGGGGCTTCTTGTTTGTGTAAAAAGGTGGCGGCTACCTACTCTGCCGGCTGTGAGACCGGTACCATCGGCGGTGCGGGGCTTAACTTCTCTGTTCGGGATGGGAAGAGGTGGGCACCCGCCCCGTGGCCGCCATCAGGGCGGAAGGGGCTGCCCCCCTGCGGGGGGCGCGTCCTAGTTTCTTTGTTTTTCTCTACTCTTCTTCGGCTTGGCCCACTCTGCCGCTTTGCAACTCTGTGCCTTTGCCACTTTTTCTCAAAGAGAATCATTAAACATGCGGGAGACAAGAGAGGTGGGCCCGCGGTCGCGCGGGTTCTGTCGGGCGATTAGTACCGCTCGGCTCAGCGCTTCTCGGCGCTTGCACCTGCGGCCTATCGACGTCGTCGTCTTCAACGGCCCTGTTCGTTAGGGAGGACTCATCTTGGGGCCGGTTTCGCACTTAGATG
>NZ_JBGSXF010000668.1:0-3421 GCF_041751555.1 Persicitalea sp.
CGCCACGATCGGCCAGTATCTTGTCGTCGATGTCGCAAAGAGCCGCACATTCCACATCGGGGATGTTGAGGGCATTAATAAGCGCCCCGAAGCCCCGGTTTTTGGCTCCAATTAGGGCGACGACAATTTTTTCGTTCGCCCCTTTGCTACGGCGGGCCTGGAGTGGTGAGTAGGCCAAGCCGCTTAATCCGGCGGCAGCGGCGATTTTGGTGGAGTTGTTCAGGAATTCTCGTCGGGTGGTGGACATGAGCAATAAAAGTCGTTCGTTTTATCGAAAAGAGGGCTATCCATAAAATTCTACCCGGGAAAGAGGGTAAATCTATGGACTACAACTCCTTCCTACTTTGTATATGAAAAAGGAAAATTATCAATTTTCCATTCTAAAACTATCAATCTTTTTTACCTAAACCCCAAAAAGACTATGTGTAAAAATCACGGAGTGGCCTACATCAAACCCGGCGAGGTGGCCGTACAGGAAATCGCGTACCCTGAACTCGCCATCGGCAACCGGAAATGCCACCACGGCGTCATTCTCAAAATCGTCTCCACTAACATTTGCGGCAGTGACCAGCACATGGTGCGCGGTCGTACTACCGCCGAGGCGGGTCTGGTACTTGGCCACGAAATCACGGGCATCGTCATCGAAGCAGGCCGCGATGTCGAGTTCATCAAAGAAGGTGACCTGGTGTCGGTACCCTTCAACATTGCCTGCGGGCGTTGCCGCAACTGCAAAGAAGGCAAGACGGGAATTTGCCTGAACGTAAACCCCGCTCGCCCTGGTGCGGCCTATGGCTACGTGGACATGGGCGGCTGGGTAGGCGGACAAGCCGAGTACGTGATGGTACCTTATGCCGACTTTAACCTCTTGAAATTCCCCGATAAAGATCAGGGGATGGAGTACATCAAAGACCTCACGCTGCTGTCGGATATTTTCCCCACGGGCTACCACGGTGCGGTCACAGCGGGCGTTGGGCCGGGTTCCATCGTTTATGTGGCGGGGGCGGGTCCGGTTGGTTTGGCCTGCGCGGCTTCCTGCCACCTGCTGGGCGCAGCGGTCGTTATTGTAGGCGACATGATTAAGGAGCGGCTGGAACAAGCCAAAAGCTTCGGCTGCGAAACCATAGACTTGACCAAAGATACGCCGCTGGAACAAGCAATCGCCGACATCATCGGCGAGCCGGAGGTAGATTGCTTCGTGGACTGCGTTGGTTTTGAAGCCCGCGGTCACGGCTCCCACGCCTCGGAAGAACTACCCGCCACGGTGCTGAACACCGCGATGGCCGTCACCCGCGCGGGCGGTGCCATCGGCATTCCCGGCCTGTACGTTACGGGCGATCCCGGCGCCCACACCGAAGCGGCGAAGGAAGGCCGCTTGAATATTCGCATTGGGCTGGGCTGGGCCAAGTCCCATTCCTTCTATACCGGACAATGTCCCGTGATGAAGTACCACCGCAACCTGATGAACGCGATTCTATACGATAAAATCAAGATCGCCAAAGCAGTGAACGTGGAGGTAATCACCCTGCAAGACGCGCCCAAAGGCTACGCTGATTTTGACAAAGGCGCTGCCAAGAAGTTTGTCATCGACCCACACGGGATGATCGCGGCTTAATGTTTGGGTTTAGTTTTGAAACGGCCCGTTGCCCTTTCGGCGGCGGGTCGTTTTTTATTGAATAAGGAGCAAATTCAATGCACTATAAGTCAGTAGGTATTTTCAACGGCAAATGCTTGTTGGGGTCAAACACTTCATATTGGTACCTGACGGTATCGGTTTTATCGTTGTTTTGAAAATATTCGTCGCCGTTTGAAAACCTTTCCATGTCCCTCCTTCTGCTTTCCATTTGGAAATCAGTTAACCCCTCGCTGGTAGGTTCGCTTTTGTTGCTCATGCTGGTCGTATAACGGTGCAGCTCTTTCACTAAACGATTTTGTGCATTATAGCTAAACCAGACGGTATCAGGCCCCTCCGCTCTATAAAATCTTCCCAAATACATATAATCGTACCAACGCGTCGCTAATTTTCCGCTTGAATCGTAGGCGTACCGCTGGGAATAATGATATATAGTATCGATTGGATGGGAGGGCCACTTCATGACATATAATCTGTAATTGCGGGCAATTCGGTTCTGGTCGTCCTGCTCCCAGCGATCTACATTCACGTAGTTTGAAGAATCAGGCAGCTCGTAATTCCGTTCCATTTTTTTTACGATCGTATCGCCACTATCCGTGTAGCCAAGATATCGTCTCGTGTAATGAATCATTTTGGTTGATTCATCGGGTTTTCCCTCTGGTTTAACGGCAGTCAACTCAGAAATTTGCTGTCCTTTCGAGTTATATTTACGATAGGTGGTAGTTATCGTGACCCAGCCATCCTGCGAACTATCGCTATGATAATGACAAATAGTTTTCCACAGCTTATTACCCTGATACTGATTCAGCATTTTTGAGTTGGTACGGCCAAAGCGAAACACTTCCAATACCCTATCTGAACTGTCCAGAAAAGCCGTTTCGATGTGCTTGTCGTTGTACCATTTAGTCCGCACAAAAGCAATTTTTTCGTTTGGCGTTACCACGCGGGGAATCCCAGGGTCAAGAAAAATGTCTTCTTGGGAGTAGCAACCTATCAGCGCAAAGAGGAGAAGGAGAACGGGCAGCAGACGGAAGGGCATAAGCAGAACGATTGGCGGAAGATGCGGCTAAGGTGCAACCATTTCTGGTTTTTTCACATACCAGAACTATACACTACAATCGCCGACTTTGAAATCTCATCGATGAACGGGTCACCCATTTCAAAATATCGACTTGGGTAGGTTTTCGTTTCGATATTCACATATTCCTTCCTGATATTTATTTTGGAAAAGGACTTCCGATCCTCATAACCGAAGCCAGAAAACTGGTCTGAAACCAAAACTACATCTATATCTGAATCAGGCGTTTGCTTCTCCTCCGCGCAAGAGCCAAAGAGCATTACCTTATCAAGGACTACCCCGCTCGCGAGTATTTCGTTGGTAAAGGCCCTTACGTTTTGGATTACATCTTCTCTTGTGAGCATGATTTCAGGTTTTTTACTTTTTCCAACAGCAACTTCGTGTACTCAGGCGTGCATCTTTTTTGAATGGCGAACATATAGTCCGGGTAACGTCCCTCAATCTGGAAATCGTTGAATTCCTCCATAAAAATAAGGTCGTTCTCATCTAAATCAAGCTGAGTATCCTGGGCAAACCTAACCAAATTGTGCGTCTTTGGTGGAAAATCGTTAGCGTTATCCTTGACTCAATGTGCTTTGCATAATTTCTCCAAAACTAAATGAGCGAAAAATAGGCTTTGAACATACTTCCTTGCAACAAAAAGCGATTCAACTGCTTCCCAGTCGTCTAAGGCAGTTTTGACCCAATAAGCGATATGTTCAGGTTTTGTCACT
>NZ_JBGSXF010000669.1:0-3682 GCF_041751555.1 Persicitalea sp.
AAAGACGGTGGCAAAGCTGGTGTGGCTCAGGAAATACAGAAAAATAAAGATTACTTCAAAGGGAGATGCCGGCGTAGTACCCGCCAGCATAGGCAAGTGAATGGCCCCAATGCCCACAACCAGTCCGGCAAGAAGTAGTTGGGGTTTGCGATCGAGGTACTTTGATTCTCCCAATATTAGTAAGGTACCCATAGCCAACATGAGCACTAACACGAAGGCAGCGTAGATCTGATTGACGGTCCAGAGAAGTTCCCTGCCCCATAGTCCCAGAAGTACCGCCCCGCTCACTACTATCAGCCCCGAAGCAATAAGTTGGCGGCGGGCGGGCCTGAGAACGTGAATGGCCCACATTACCAGCATCGCTTTTCCGGCCAGTAAAAACGGTACACTGATAAGCGTTAGGAAACGCGCCAGAAGTACCCGGCTACCGGGCGGGATGATCGGAAAGTACAGTTCTCGCAGCAGTAGCCTACTCCACAAAGCATAAAAGCCAAAGGTGTAGATCAGGATCAGGTAGTACCGAAGATACCGCATCGGCAGATGCTGTCCGTACTCTTTGCGCCGAAACAGAACCAGCACCCCGCCCGCTGTGAGGCCCAGGCAAAACACAAAACAAATCCAACTAACTAAGGGGCTTGACATATCTAAACTAGATTTCACTCTCCCCAAAAGTACCCATTCAGTGCGTTTTGAGCCCCCTACTTTGGTAGTGTTTTTAAAAATCACTACCAAAGTAGCTATTGGGAGACAGAGGTTTATCCTAGTTTTGGAACATTATAAAAATCACCAAAATATTAAAGACATGGAAAACACAACCCTATTGATTCCCCCCACCGTAAACAGCAGCCTGTCGTATGGCTGGAACAAGATGAAGCAGTATTTCCTGCCCCTTTTGCTGGTAGTACTGGTTATTGCCGTAGTCGATGCCCCTGTAGATATTATCAGGGATAGTCTCAAAGAACCGGGCGAGTTCAAAGCCCTCATACAAATCATAGGTGCGGCATATTGGTTGCTGCTGCTGCCGGTCTTCGAGTACAGCGCCGACCTGATGTTTCTCCAAGCTATCCGTAATCAAGAATTGGACTTCAAAGACCTGCTGGCAGGTTTCAAAAACTACCTCAATGTCGTACTGGCGCACTTGATCATGTCGGCGCTGATAGGAATCGCTTTGGTCGCCCTCATCATCCCCGGTATCATCGTAGCGTGTCGCCTGGCTTTTGTGTCGTACCTGGTCATGGACAAAGGACTGGAACCCATCGCGGCCGTCGAAACCAGTTGGAAAATGACGAGCGGCCACGGCTGGAAAATTTTCGGCCTTGGCATCACCTCCATCTTTATCTTCTTTTTAGGGCTACTCTGTCTTATCGTTGGCACAATTCCGGCCGTGATCTGGATCAAAGCCTCGTTTGCCGCCCTGTACGAGGCGATTCTGATCGAGAATCAGGAATAGCGGGGAAGACTACTGCCAGAGCCAATCATTCAGGAAAACCAGGGCTGAGCGGCTGATGCGGTTTTTCATCAGATGTACTTGTGCGAACCGTCGCAGTAGGGCAGTTTTTTGGAAAATCCACACGTACAGTCGCTTATTCCCTTTCCATCGAGAATTTGCTGCGTGTACTTTTCAACGCGCGATGTGCGGGTCTTGGATTGCTTGGCGGAGGAAAAATACATGTTATACGCTCGTTGTCGTCCCGGCGTCAGTGCCGCAAAAGCCGTTTTCAGAGCGGAGTTTTTATCCAAAATAGTTTGAAACTCCTCAGGAAACTCAAGTTCGTCATTTGTCTTGAAATCAACTTTCAAGCCAGCTTTCTCTACCTCGATGGCTTCAAAAATGTACGCTTTCAAGTCGGCTTCGATCGCCGTTATTTCGCTGACATCGGTAAACCTAACTACCCGTGCGGATTGCGTATTCTCTCCGGGTTTTTGTAAAATACCATCGGCATCGTTCAATAGAGCGCCCTTCAAAAAACTGATTACACAGTATTCTTTGAAACTACCCAGCAGAATCACGTTACCGTCCTGAAAGGTATAGCACGGGTTCCCCCATTTCAATTCTTCGGTCAGTCCGCAGTCGAGAATGATCCTTCTCAGTTGCGTTAATTCCTCTTGCCACTGTCTGGCCTTACTAAAGTAGGAATTGAGTTTGGGGTTCATGGGTGCAATAGTTTGGTACCTGAAGCTGGCCAGAAAATAAGCAGCCAGTTTCTATTTTGAACGCGGACTAGCGGCGGATACACTGCGGAATGCTAACGGACAAGTCTCGATCCCCGCAGAAATATAGCCAAACGACCTTCTGCTGTTTTCATTCCAATACCATCGGTTTCTGAACTCAATGGGAATCGCGGCCATGAACATGAACGCTCCGCTCATCATTTCTTTCGGCTTGCCCGATAAGCCAATATGCGTGTATAGGCCCAACTTGACCCGAACAGCAGGTTCTGCTTCGCGAATCTGCTCTATTCCCTGCGCCTGACTGGCAGTACCCGCAACTACAAGCAGCAATAAGGGTAGCATTTTCATACAGGTCAGTACGTTGTATGTTAGTCTGCCAGAAAGTTAAGGTTTTGGAATTTGGTTTCCAAGTGTCTGGCTGGTAGTAGCTTTCATAGATAAAAAAATTGCAAGAGCCTGGCGAATTAGCATAAAGTCAGGGAACAGGATTCACGATTCTCAAACCGAAAATCCATTCAAAGTCTGATACGTTGCGGGTGTGAAGTTAAAAATCATATTCCAAGGCCGTAGATGCAATAATTGCATCCCCCGCAGACATTTTCCGCTGCTGGCGAAGCTCGATGGCAACCGATAGTATCGTATCTGTGATGCGTAAAAGTGGCAGGCTATAAAATGCGCTCTCGAAGTACCTCTTGCTTTTCTCGTCCAGACTATGAAAGCCTAGCACTTCAAGTTTAGAAAAGGCAGAAGCCCGGCTGTCCGTATCTTTCAATAAAGGCCGCAGATATTCGAATTCAGGCAGAGCCGAGTAGATAATAAGATTGCTATCGATGATGCGCATACTAATCAATCACGAAATGGCAAAGAACGATCCTGACGACTACGCTCGAACTCAGCCAAGAATTCTTCCGGGTTTTCAATCCCGCCTCCGGCATCGATAATGCGATGCGCTTCCTGCAACTTTTCCGCCGATCTGACGATTGGTTCTTCTTCGTAAGAAGTACGAGAAGCTTCATCGGCGGGCAAAATGATAATCTCCAAACGGCGTTTGGTGTACTCGGCTGGCACTTTGATTTGGATAGTACCGTCGCTGGAAGTGACGAAGTGGCGTAAAGCGTTCATAGTTGTTTTTGACAAATGTAGTTGAACCCGTCTGGGCTTTGATTACTTCTCGGACCGCGCTGCAAACGCGAGGTGATGCAACGCCCAATCGCAGATCGGGGTTGGCGGGTGGACATGACTTATCAATACAGCAACCGCTCCACCAAAATATCCTCATCGAGTTTGGGCCAATGGATTCCCTCGCCGTTCCCGATGAAACGCCAGTTGTTGAGCTGCTCCTTTCTGGCATCTCTTAAATTAGGAAACCACTCCAACAGCACGCTTAATTCCCTGCCTTCATTCAGAAAAACAGTCATCTTATTTTCCGTGAAGGAAAGCTCAACAGCGTTGTGCGACTTATTTACGTTCAAATATTGTCATAATTCCAGTATCAATTTAAACTCAGTTA
>NZ_JBGSXF010000670.1:0-2030 GCF_041751555.1 Persicitalea sp.
ACGTATTCGAATACTTTATGAGGAATCCGACTGGTTGCTGGAACACGTGCTGGGCTTTGATTTCGATATAGAGTTAGCCATACGCTATGGCAGAGCGGCTCTTGATGATCTTCAAGCTATGGACGACCCCACTGATGATCAGATCGAAGAGATTTTCTCAGCCTTGGCAAATTTAAGGGATAAACTTTTGTCTTGTCTCGTAAAAGTATCTCCCCGAGAACGCCACGCAATCGAGAACCTAACCGACCGAATCGACATTTTTATTTTTCATCACCGACTGTAATATTATGAAAACCCTAGCCCAAATAATCACCGAGCAGCGTGAACAAAAGCAGATTAGCCAAACCCAATTGGCCACTCTTTCGGGTATAAATCAGGCTCATATTTCGCGCATCGAAAGCGGTAAAAGTAAACCCACTATGCCCACCGTCTTTCGCATTTGCAAAGCTTTGGATATCGACCCCTTGATATTGGCTGATGTTTTAGCCCAGGAATTCCGGACCTTCATGAGGGATAATTCTTCGACGAGATCCGAGGCGTCTGTTTGATACCGTCGCCTCAAACCTGGCCTGTGATACTTTGGTAACTGAGCATTCACCTTTTCCAAGTACATTCGTCGGAATAGAATAATCCTGACAAGTTAGCCTGTCCAAAGACATCATGTGTAAAAACTACCTATTCAAGTACCTCCTGCTCCCGCTGCTTCTCTCCGGCTGCTCCGTCTCCCGCTACATCCACAAAGAGGTCAAAAACTCGCCCGTTCTCTCCCAGCACCACGTCGGAATTTCGGTGTACGATCCCGCCAAACAGAAAACGCTGGCTTCCTACCAGGATGATAAGTACTTCACGCCCGCTTCCAATACCAAGTTGTTTAGCTTCTACGCCGCGCTGACGGCTCTGGGCGATTCAATTCCGGGCCTGGAATACCAACTGCAAGACAGCGTCCTCGTGTTCCGCGGCACGGGCGACCCGTCGTTGCTGCATCCTGATTTGCCCAAGAGCGCAGTGTTCAATATTTAGAAAAATAGAAAAGAAAAACTCCTGGTCTCGACCGCCAACACCGACAACCCGACCTACGGGCCCGGCTGGTCGTGGGACGACTACAACGACTACTACCAGGCCGAGCGTTCGCCGCTGCCCGTGTATGGCAATATCGCCCGATTCACCAGTCCGTCGGGCCTCTACGTGCGGGTGCAACCCGAGTTTTGGCAGGATTCGCTGGATCTGGACACGACCGTCGTGGGTTTGGTGCGCGACCGCTACCGCAATCATTTCCGTCGCTCGCTTAACGCCCTGCCCAGCGGTCTGGAGCAGGATATTCCGGTTCGCACATCGAACCAACTAACCGCCGCGCTCTTGTCCTACGGATTGAAAAAAGAAGTAAAGCTGACCGACAAAGAATTTCCCGGTCCGTGGAAAACGGTGAACAGCATCCCGTCCGACTCGCTCTACAAACGCATGATGGAGGTGAGCGACAACATGATGGCCGAGCAAACGATGCTACTCTACGCCGCCGCCCACGGCCTGCCACTCAACACTACGCAAGCCATCGAACATGCCAAAACCAGCATCCTGGCAGACTTACCCGACCACCCACTCTGGCGCGACGGCTCGGGCCTCTCGCGCTATAACCTTTTCACACCCCGCACGATGATCGCCCTGCTGGGCAAAATCTCTCAGAAGATTCCTCAGGAAAGGCTCTTCAACATTCTCCCGGCGGGCGGTGCCACAGGAACACTAAGGAATATGTTTAAAGGCCAGGAAGCCTTCGTCCACGCCAAAACGGGTAGTTTGAGCAATGTCTATTGCCTGAGTGGCTACCTCGTCACGAAGAAGGGGAAATTGCTTTATTTTAGCTTCATGAACAACAATTTCGCGCGCCCCACGTCCGAAATTCGTACGGAAGTAGCGCGCGTGCTGACGGGGTTGCGGGATCGGAATTGAACTTCCTACCTCTCCTCCCATTCCCTTCCCGTACAATAAATCGTATTCTTCCCGTTCCGGCGAATCAGGACGTAGATTTTGTAAGT
>NZ_JBGSXF010000671.1:0-24202 GCF_041751555.1 Persicitalea sp.
GGAAGGACAAGTAGTGAAACTAGACGATGTACGCGGAACAATTACTCGCATCGACAACGTCTCGGTCACAATTCAAAGCGCCGATTCCACAACGGTAATTCCTTTGCAGCTCTTTCAATCGCGTAAAGTGGAAATTTTTAACGCAAATCCCCCCAAGCAAGCGTCCTAACTAATATGAAGAAGCTGTTTTTCCTCTCTTTTATTTTCTTAGCCATTACGGGTAGTTCGCCCCGAATTTTTGCCCAGGATGAAATGCTGATCGACTCCATTAGAAACGAAATGTCGGTGGATACCTCCTGGAAGAAAAAAATAGAATTCGGGGCCAACCTAAATCAGGGTAGTTTCAGCAGCAACTGGACGGGTGGCGCGGTGAATTCCATCGCCGTGGGCGGTCATCTCAACGCGGTTTTGAGATATGAAAAGGGCAAAGACAGTTGGCGTAACGACTTTCAGGCGCAGTATGGCGTGGTGCGCAACCAGGGGCAAGAAAGCCGCAAGAGCGTTGATCGCCTATTCTTCGATACTAAGTATGGCCGAAGCATATCCGAACACTGGAGCCTGATCGGCGGAGTAAACTTTTTGTCGCAGTTTACAGATGGTTTCGACTACGGCGAGTCAGCGGCGGGAAACCCTGAGCGGCGTAAGGTTTCGGGCTTTTTGGCTCCTGCCTTTCTGACGGAATCTATCGGTTTTGAGTACAATCCAACGGATTATTTTTTCCTCACTTTCTCACCAGGCGCTGTCCGGCACACGTTCGTCACGGATCTCGACCTGTACAAGACTTTCCCAAAAAACTACGGGGTTCCCATTGGTCAGCGGGTGCGTACCGAAGTAGCCCTCATGCAGCTGATTGCGGATTTTGACAAAGAGGTAGCTAAAAATCTTAACCTCAAATTTCGTTATACGATTTTTGCCAACATCAAGCAACTGAATGCCATCGACCACCGCCTCGATGTTAACTTAACGGCTAAGATCAACAAATACTGGAATGTCAACCTGGGGGCGATCGTGATTTATGATCAGGACCAGAGTCTTGCGGTACAATTCGCCCAATCGCTTTCCATTGGTTTTTTGTACATATTTTAACAGCTTTCTATCGCCTTCGCTTTTTGTTTTTTTATACCCTAACCAATCTAATCGCGTATGCTCAAAGAATTTAGAACTTTTGTTGCCCAGGGCAACGTCCTTGACTTGGCCGTTGGTGTGATCATCGGCGCTGCCTTCGGCAAAATCACGACCTCTCTCGTGGAAGACATCCTCAACCCGATTCTGGGTTTGATTATTGGGGGTGTCAATTTCGAGGAATTAAAAATTGTACTAAAAGAAGCCGTAGGCGATCAGGCCGAAGTTGCCATTACGTACGGTAATTTTATCCAAACCGTTATCCAGTTTCTACTGGTCGCATTGGTTATCTTTTTCATCGTCCGTTATGCCAATCGTGTGAAGGGGCCGGATGAAGTAAAGGTGGTAAACTGAGATTGTGTTTTGCCAAGAAAATGGGGAGGCGACAACAGTCGCTTCCCTTTTTTTATCAAGATATTTTGAATAAATAATGAGTCGTTTCTTGGTATGAACCCTTAAATTCTGCGAATTTTACGGGAAATTACCTTTGAGAATTTGATGGCAGCACCGAACATGCAGAAGCTAGTGATCTTGGGCGGCGGCGAAAGCGGTACGGGCGCGGCTCTGCTGGGTAAGGCCAAAGGTTTCGATGTGTTCCTGTCCGACCGCAGCCCGCTGCAAGTCACTTATCGCGAAATACTGACTGCCGCCGGAATTTCTTTTGAGGAAGGAACCCACAGTGAGGATAAAATCCTGTCGGCCAATGAAGTAGTAAAGAGTCCCGGCATTCCCGATAATGCCCCCATCGTACAAGAGTTGTACCGTCGGAACATTCCGGTTATTTCAGAAATAGAGTTCGCGGCCCGCTACACCGATGCTAAACTAATCGCGATCACGGGTAGCAATGGCAAGACCACTACCACGCTGCTGATCTACCATTTGCTCCGCGAAGCCGGGCTTTCAGTGGGCCTGGCCGGGAACGTGGGAGATAGCTTCGCCGCTCAGGTCATTGACGACCAAAAGGATTTTTATGTGTTGGAAATCAGTAGTTTCCAACTCGATAATATGTACGATTTCAGGGCCAACGTGGCGGTATTGCTAAATATTACGCCCGACCATCTGGATCGGTATGACTACGATTTTCAAAAGTATGTTCAGTCAAAATTCCGCATCACGCAGAATCAGACGCAAGATGACAACTTAATCTACTTCGCTGAAAGCGAAGCCCTCACCGATGAGTTGGAAAAGCGAACTCTACCCGCCCGAATGTGGCCCATCTCGCTTAAAAACAAAGTAGAAAAAGGGGGATTTCTGGCAGATGGTGTACTGACCGCCCGTAACCATGGGCAGGAATTTTCGATCGCTTTTGATGAACTACCCATCCAGGGGCCACACAACGCTATTAATGCACTGTCAGCCATATTGGCGGCCCAGGCTGTAGGGCTTTCGCCCGAGCAGATCGGTGTCGGTTTGCGCACATTCGTCAACGCGCCGCATCGCCTCGAATCGGTGGCCAAGCTCGACGGTGTGGAATACATTAATGACTCTAAGGCGACCAATGTGGATTCGGTATATTACGCTCTTGGTAGTTTCGACCGCCCTATTATCCTTATCATGGGAGGTGTGGACAAAGGCAACGACTATTCTCAAATCGAACCGTTGGTTCGGCAAAAGGTGAAGGGCATGGTTGCGCTCGGAACGGATACGAAAAAGCTGGCCGACTATTTTGAAAGCATAGTGCCAAACTTCGAAGTTACTCAAAGCTTGAAAGAAGCAGTGCAGACCGCTCAGAGTTGGGCAAAATCCGGCGATGTGGTAATGCTTTCTCCCGCCTGCGCCAGTTTCGATTTATTCAAAAACTACCAGGATCGCGGCGAAAGATTTAAGAAGGAAGTGGAAGAGTTGAGGCTTCGCAAGGACGTGTTAAGCTAACAAAAGCCAGACTCTTGATAAGTCGGTTGAACTTTTGACTGAATAAAATGAGCGCATTGCACAAAATAAGGGAAGTCACTCAGGCGTGGTTCCAGCGGAATATGAAAGGCGACCCCTGGCTGTGGGGCATTGCCTTGTTCCTGCTAGGCATTGGAGTCGTGGTGGTATACAGTGCTAGTGCGAAGCAGGCGTATAGTACCGTAACCGGCGATACCGAGGTTATTCTTTTCAAGCAGATAAAGCTGGCGATTGCCTCTTTTGTGATTATGTATTTGGTGCATTTAATTCCCTATACGAAATTTGTTTTCTTCTCTCGCATGGGCGTCTGGTTGGCGGTGATTCTCTTACTATTCACCTTCTTTAAAGGCGAAACGATCAATGAAGCCGATCGTTGGGTGGAAATTCCTATCATCAACCAAAAGTTTCAGCCTTCCGAAATAGCGAAGATCACCCTGATCGCGCATTTGGCGCTGATTTTGGCGTTGCGCTTTAAGAAAGACTGGGGAGACAAACGGCTGTTGGTCGAACCCATGCTGATGATTGGACTGGTGTGCGCTCTGATTTACCGCTCTAACATTTCTACCGCTGCTTTGTTGGGTGCTACCTGCTTCATGATGCTTTACGTAGGAAAAGTACCCAAGCGCTACCTGACCATTACGATGGTAACCTTTCTCATCGCTTCGGGACTATTGGTAGTTTTGAAAATAGGGCAACGGGGGACCACGGCCCAGTCGCGCTTCGATACTTACTTTAACCCGGATACCATCGCCGCTCAGTCGGCCAACGCTTACAAAGCGATGGCGCGGGGCGGCATCCTGGGAGAGGGCGTAGCAAATAGCCAGGAGAAGCACTTCCTGCCCAACGGCGATAGCGATTTCATTTTTGCCATCATTGTCGAAGAATACGGTACAGTGGGGGCCTTGGTGGTTATCGTCGCATTTCTGTTGTTACTTTATCGGGGATTGAAAGCCATTAGCAAACCCAAGCGACCCTACGGGGGCCTGCTATCGGCAGGACTGACTTTTAGCATAGTTTTTCAGGCCTTCGCCACGATGGCCGTAACGGTGGGGCTGTTTCCTACCACCGGCCAAACGCTCCCCTTTATCAGCAACGGCGGAACGTCCATGTTGCTGACAGGCGCGGCAATGGGTATCATTTTGAGTGTCAGTAGGGGAGAGTTAGAGGAGAAAGACATTTGATTAATGGTAAAGTACCGGGTTCTTAGTAATCGGTTTTGTGACAATTGGACCCCAAAACAAATCAACGCATCAGCACTTTAACAAATCAAAAACCCAGACGTATCATAATCAGTGGGGGCGGGACGGGAGGACACATCTACCCGGCAATAGCCATCGCCGATGCACTGCGAGCCGAGGATCCTGCAACGGAAATCCTTTTCGTAGGAGCCGAAGGTAAAATGGAAATGGAGAAAGTACCCAAAGCAGGTTACCGTATTGTGGGACTTCCAATTGTAGGCATCAAGCGCGCACTGACGCTGGACAACGCCGCATTTCCCGTCAAACTAACGCGCAGCTTGTTGCGAGCGCGGTCGGTACTGCGCGATTTTAGGCCCGACGTAGCGGTGGGTGTGGGTGGCTTTGCCAGCGGGCCTATGTTGATGGTGGCTTCATTGCTGGGCGTTCCTACGCTGATTCAGGAACAAAATTCCCATGCGGGCATCACTAACAAACTACTGGCGCGGCGAGCAAAAACGATTTGTGTAGCTTACCCTAACATGGAGAAGTTTTTTGATCCTAAAAAAATAAAATTCTTAGGAAATCCGGTGCGCCGCGACATCATCGACAGTGGAAGCAAGCGCGCCGAAGCACTGGCGCATCTTGGTTTTGACGGAAAGCGCAAAACGCTTTTTGTCATGGGCGGTAGTCTGGGCGCGCGCAGTATAAACGAGAGCATTGAGGCAGGGTTGGAACAATTCAGCAATGCGGGCTATCAGGTACTTTGGCAAACGGGGAAAGCCTATATCGATACCGCCCGCGGGGCAGTGGCTCACACCGCGAGTGAGCGAATTAAAGCATTTGATTTTATTTACGAAATGGATTTGGCTTATGCTGCTGCCGACGTAGTGGTGTCGCGGGCGGGGGCGTTGTCGGTGTCGGAACTTTGCCTGGCCGCCAAGCCGTGCATTCTGGTGCCGTATCCAGCTGCATCCGAAGACCATCAAACCAAGAACGCCACAAATCTGACGCGCCAAAACGCCGCTTTGTTAGTGGCTGACAACCGCGCTGCTTCCGAGTTGGTCGATGAAGCTATGCGTTTACTTGAAGATGAATCGAAGCAAAAGGAATTACAGCAAAACATTGCTAAACTAGCCCGCCCCAATGCCGCCGCCGAGATTGCGCGGGAAGTGTTGAAATTGGTTGGGTAATGTAGATTTATTTGAGGGTTGAAAGGTAGGATTGCTAAAAATTTGAAGCGGCTGACCCGCGTCGAAGCAGGATTGAAACTATTACTGTACGAAAAACGAAGAACTCCCCGACCAATGTCAAAAGTCAAAACAGGGCCGCCTGGCGGTCAAAAGTCCTTTACCACCAGCTGGCAACACATCTTTTTCGTCGGTATAGGTGGGATAGGTATGAGTGCCTTAGCTCGCTGGTTCATAGCCAACGGCTTTGATGTGGCGGGTTACGACCGCACCGCCACACCGCTGACCGAAGCGTTGAAAAGCGAGGGGATTGCCATCTGCTACGACGACGCGGTGGAAGATATTCCGGTTACTTTTCTTGTGAACTATGCCGAAACCTTGGTCGTTTACACCCCCGCCATACCGGCCGGACACCGCCAAATGGACTACTTTCGGGCGCAGGGCTACACGATGCAGAAACGCTCGCAGGTGTTGGGCTGGATTACACAGAATCTGCGCACGGTAGGCGTGGCTGGTACGCACGGCAAAACCACTACTTCTTCCATGGTGGCGCACCTGCTCCGCGCGGCGGGCGTCAACTGCACGGCCTTTCTGGGCGGCATCACCCAGAACTACGGAACCAATTTTTTATTGAACGAACCTACCGAAAAGGCCGGGGAGGTCGTTTGCGTGGTAGAAGCCGACGAATTCGATCGCTCGTTCTTGACGCTGCACCCAGATTTGGCCATTGTCACATCCACTGATGCCGACCACCTCGACATCTATGGCGAACATGGGACATTATTGGATTCGTTTCGTGATTTCGTTAGCCAAATCAAGCCAGGAGGAGTTTTGTTTATGCGGGAAGGGTTGGAATTGGCGGAAGGAACCACGGCCGAAGTGCTGGAATATTCCCTGAAGAAGGGAAGCTACCGCAGTGATAATCTGCGGATCGAGAATGCCCGCTTTATTTTTGACATAGTTCATCCCGGTGGAATCATCGAAGATGTGATCATGCGTGTGCCGGGCTATCACAACGTCGAAAACGCCATTGCAGCCAGCGCCGCCGCTATGCGGCTGGGTGTCGCGCCCGAGCAGATTCGCGCTGGGCTGGCCAGTTACCGGGGGGTGAAGCGTCGCTTCGAGTACATTATCGAAAATGACAGCTTGGTGTTCATCGACGACTATGCCCATCATCCGACCGAGATCGAAGCATTTCTGTCGTCGGTACGCGCTTTGTACCCTGGCCGACACGTGACGGCCATCTTCCAGCCACACCTCTTCACCCGTACCCGCGATTTTGCCGACGGCTTCGCCGCCAGCCTGGAACTGGCGGATCGGCTGTTCTTGCTCGACATCTATCCCGCCCGCGAGCAGCCTATACCGGGCGTGACTTCCCAAATGCTTTTGGAAAAAATCAATTTGGCGGACAAAGCCTCAATCGCGAAGGAGGATGTACTGGCCAAATTGGAAATGCTTGATATTGAGGTGCTGGTGACCATTGGGGCGGGCGACATAGACCGCCTGGTGACACCGATAGCGCAGATGCTGAAAGCCCCGCTTGCTAATTAATGGACAAACCCTTATAATATTAACAGCATGTTACGTAATTTTGACTATTACAAAAAGTGGCTGGGTAAAATCGTTTGGTTTGGGGTCTTTCTTCTATGTGTTGGAATGGCCGAAAGCAAACTCAACCGCCAACAATGCGACGATTTGTTAGTCAAAGTTGATTACGACTCGGGAATTAGATTTGTAAATCAGGCTGATATAGAAAAAATCCTGACTGAGAACGGAAGCGATCCTGTCCATGGAAACCGGCAGCAAGACGTGAGTCTAAAAACGCTGGAGAACAGGGTCAGAGCCAATAAACTGGTCGAAGATTGCCAGGTGTACCATGATTTGGAAGGTAACTTGGTCGTCGATATTCAGCAGGAAAAGCCACTAGCGCGGTATGTTGGGGAATCCCGGCAGGGAGAATGGCGAGGTACAAATGGTTTCTATATCAATCCAAAGGGCGATTTTATTCCGCTGACGGAGCGATTTTCGGCAAGAGTGTTGTTAGTGTCAGGTGATTTTTTTAAAAATAAAAAACACCTGCATTCTGAATCAGAAAAGAAAGTGGTAGATATGATAGCCTATCTGAGCGAGGATGATTTCTGGAAAGCACAGGTCATCCAGATGGAGGTCTCAAAGTCGGGTAACGTGGAATTTCTGACGGCTTTGGGCGACCAGCGCATCGAATTTGGAAAAGCGGAGAATGTTGCAGCAAAGCTGCTAAAACTACGCGTCTTTTATAATAAAGTGATGGCCGCCGATTGGGGCCGTTACACTCGCATCAACCTTCGGTTTCGCGACCAGGTGGTTTGTGAATAACAGTACTAAAACGCCTATTGATTTATGGAAAAAGGAACCATTTCGGTTGGATTGGACATTGGCAGCACCAAAGTAGCTGCCGTGGCTGTAGAAGCCCACGATCAGGATATGATCGAAATCATCGGATTCAGCGAAGTAGAGGTTCCCGAAGACGCCATCGTCCGTGGGGCAGTCAAGAATGTCAACCAGGTGCGCATGGCCATTCGCTCTGCCATTTCGGAATTGACCATGCGTTCCGACCTGGACATCCGCAACGTGAACGTGGGCTTTGGCGGTAGTCATGTCCAAGTATCCTCTATTTCGCCTAATATGGTCCGTCCTACTTCGGCGAGTAGCAACGAGGTGACACAGACCGACGTGGATCAACTCATCCGCGACCTCTACCGCGCCCAGACCGAACCCAACAACGAGGTAATGCATATCATTCCCGGTGAGTTTACGGTGGACAACGGCAAAGGCGTGAAAGAACCCGTAGGACGCATCGGTGTCCGGCTGGGGGGAGAATTTCTGGTGGTGTCCAGCAATAAGCAGGCTATCGACGTAACCCGCGCCAGCATCAAGGGGGCTGATCCGCTTTTGAACTACGAACAGTTGATATTGTCTCCGATTGCCGCTGGACTGGCGGTGCTGAGCGAGGAAGAAATGGAAGCTGGCACGGCATTAGTAGATATTGGAGATCATGTCACAGACATCGTGATTTATCATGACGGCGTCATCCGCCACATAGCATCCGTTCCCATCGCGGGCACCCACATTACTTCCGACCTGAAAATCGGTTGCGGTATACAGATGAACAACGCGAAAAGTCTCAAAGAACAGCATGGGGAGTCACTCTCTGAAAACACCGCCATGAATATTGAGATCTTAGTAAACTACCTGCGGGGGCGCGAACCCAAGCGAATTTTGAAAAGGAACGTTGCGCTCATCGTTGAAGAGCGCCTGAAAGAAATAGCCGCCCTTGTGTACGCCGAGATTTTGGAATCGGGCTTCTCCGATCTATTGGTAGGAGGAATCGTCCTGACGGGCGGGACGGCTAATATGCCTGACATCGAAACGGTATTCAATCGCGTAGCGGGTGATATGCCTGTCCGTGTTGGCATACCCACTGGGCTGGCTAACACACCTAAGGCCGACGAAGTGGCCAATACTCAGTATGCTACCGCTGTGGGGCTGGCTTGGGCGGGTATTAAGCGGGTCGATCCCCGACTGGATTCGATCTGTCCCACTCCAAACAGGACTGTGGGAAAGGCGTCCGAATCCAAACCTACTTCTGCCGGACCTACCGACAGTCCAGACGCGGGCGGCTTTTTTCCGGGCTGGCCATTTAAAGGCATCTTTGGTGGCGACAAGAACGATAAAACCGGAGGAGGATACTAAGCGCGAAATCAGACTTTGGTAAACCAGCAAGAACGACACACGCACTCATGGACAGTAACTTATATAACGCCTTGGATCAGGACTACATCATAAACGGAATTGAAGAAAACGCCGCTGAACCTTCTATTATCAAGGTTATTGGCGTGGGCGGTGGCGGCAGTAATGCGGTCAACTACATGTACGAAAAAAGTATAAAAGATGTAGAGTTCGCAATTTGTAATACCGACCGCCAGGCCCTATTGGAAAGCCCAGTGCCGACCAAAATACAACTAGGGGCCACGCTCACCAAAGGACTCGGAGCGGGTATGGAAATTGCCCGGGGCCGCGAAGCCGCGCTGGAAACGATTGAGGAAATCAAGGCCCTGCTGGGCGGTGCTACGCAAATGGTCTTCATCACGGCAGGACTGGGTGGTGGTACGGGTACGGGTGCTGCCCCGGTGATCGCGCAAATCGCCAAGGAGGAAATGAATCTCCTCACGGTGTCGGTCGTGACAGCTCCGTACTCCTGGGAGGGTACTTTGAAGAAGAAGCATGCCTTCGAGGGTATCGAGCAACTCAAAAAGTATAGTGACACCGTTTTGGTTGTCCTCAACGATAAGTTGGAAGAACTTTTCGAGGATATGCGCATCACGGAAGCTTTCGTACAGGCCGACAGTATCTTGCTGAACGCCGTCAAGAGCATTTCCGAGATTATTACCACGCGTGGTAATATCAACACCGACTTCAAGGATGTGGAGCGGGTACTGAAGCAAGCCGGACAGTCGGTAATGGGCACCGCCGAGGTCGAAGGCGAGAAACGTGCCTTCGAAGCCGTACGTAAAGCCCTCGACTCACCTTTGTTGAACGACCGCGATATCAAAGGAGCCGAGCGTATTCTCGTCACGCTGGCATCCAGCACCAAGCGCGAGGCAACCATGCGGGAGCAGACCGAGATATGGAAATACGTTCTCTCGCAGGTAGGCGGTGAGGCGCATTTATTCAAATTGGGCACAATTACCGACGATACACTGGGCGATAAACTCCGCGTAACCGTGGTAGCGGCGGGCTTCGACAGCATCGATTCACTCGTCTTACCGTCCGGAACCCCCAGTGAGGGAAACCTTGACGGGGAAACGGAAGGCGTGGCCGAAGCAACCGAGTCTGCTCTTGAAGACTCAGGAGTAGTTACCGAATCCACCGAACAGGAAAATTCTTGGGAGAAAAATACGGTCGCCGAAGAGGCAAACACCCCCACGGGCAGTGTATTGGCTCCTCCGCCCCCGCGTATCGAATTGCAGGAACCATTCACCGATATTGAGATAATACCCTCACATCATACACCACATATCACTCATGGAGGTACGGAAAAGCGGCACGACGATGGTGACTGGTCGCCCGAAGAATACGAGCGTATCAAGGAAATGGTACAGCGCTTTCGTAACCGCAACCGCATCGACTGGGACGACTTGGAAAGAAACCCGGCTTACCGGCGCAGCCAGCTCGAACTCTGGCGGCACCCCAACTTGCCGCCCGGCGAAATGGAGCAGGTTCGCCTGACCTAAGATGTGGTCCAAAGGTGAGAGTAGCTCTCACCTTTTTTTGTAAAAAAGGTTGATGAAAATGCAGGATATACGCTCCGAACTTGCTGAACTAGCTGACGAGGATCGCTCCCGGCAAGTGTCTCGATTTTTTCAGAATGGGCCGGGACAATACGCCGAGGGTGATGTTTTCTGGGGGATTCCCAATCCAAAAGTCAGGGAAGTGGCCAAGCGGTGGACCCACCTGAATTTGAAGCAGGTGGAAAAACTCCTCCGTGATCCCATCCACGAATGTCGGTTCGCGGCTTTATTGATATGGTTGAAAAAGTACCCCAAAGCTACCGCCATCGATCAGCAAGCTATCTTTGATAGCTATCTCACTCACCTTGAATATATTAATAATTGGGATTTAGTGGATATTTCGGCCCCGCATATCGTGGGTCATTATCTTTTTGATAAAGATCGAGAGGTACTTTATGACTTAGCCAGTCGTCCTCACCTGTGGTCGCAGCGGGTGGCCATCATTTCCACCTTTCATTTTATCCGAAAAAATCAATTCACCGATACGTTGGCGCTATCGAAAATCTTGCTGTCACATCCGCATCACCTCATCCATAAGGCCATTGGGTGGATGCTGCGGGAAGTCGGCAAGCGCGACCTCGATTCGATGGAGGCGTTTCTGCACGAACACACTGTTGCATTACCGCGTACTTCTCTGCGCTACGCCATCGAGAAACTACCACCCTCGCGACGTCAATACTACCTCACGCTTTGATTTCAACGACGGAACGATCTCAAACCGTCCCAAAACGAGTAAGTGAACGAGGTTGTAAGCCGTCATTCCTTCCTTTAACTTTTTCATTGCTATCTTTGGCACCCGATTGGATACCAGGAAGGCCGGGAGAAGAAAAATCTGACTTTTAGTTATTTTAGAGTATTCGCTCCATCTGGATATCGATCAAAAATTTAAAATCCAACAGCTTTCTATGTCTTGGTTTATACGTAAAGAAAAAGGAATCAGCACGCCCACGGAGATGAAGCGCGAGGCGCCGGACGGGCTTTGGTACCAGTGTCCGAACTGCAAGAAAATCATGCAGACTAAGGAGCACAAGATGAACGCTTACACATGTGAACACTGCAACTACCACGAGAAAGTCGGCTCGGAAGCTTACTTCGAGATTCTTTTCGACCATAACGAATTCACGGAGCTGGACGCCGACCTTACCTCCGCCGACCCGCTGAATTTTAAGGATACCAAGGCGTATCCTGACCGCATACGCGCCACGATGGCCAAAACAGGTCTCAAGGACGCCGTGCGGACGGGCCACGGCAAGATGAACGATCTTAATATCGTTATTGCCTGTATGGATTTTAACTTCATTGGCGGCTCTATGGGGTCGGTGGTGGGTGAGAAAATAGCGCGGGCCATCGACTACGCCTTGAAAAACAAGCAGCCTTTTCTGATGATTTCCCGTTCGGGTGGGGCAAGGATGATGGAAGCGGGCTTTTCGCTAATGCAAATGGCTAAAACCTCGGCCAAACTAGCTTTGCTTTCCGAGGCGGGTATTCCCTACGTTTCGCTCTTGACCGACCCTACTACGGGCGGCGTGACGGCTTCTTACGCCATGCTGGGAGACTTTAATATTTCGGAGCCGGAAGCGCTCATCGGCTTTGCTGGGCCACGTGTCATCCGGGAGACTATCGGCAAGGATTTGCCCAAAGGCTTCCAAAGTGCCGAGTTCGTATTGGAGCACGGCTTTCTGGATTTTATCGTAGATCGCAAAGACTTGAAAGACAAACTCACCAGTTTGATCAAAATGATCCAATAATGCGGTTGGTCTCCCACCCTGTCCTGTGTAATTACTACTTGACCTATCGCTGCAATGCGACTTGCGGGTTTTGTGATATTTGGGAACGGCCTTCACCCTACGTAACGCTGGAAAATTTCCGGCAGAACGTGCGGGATCTGAAAGCGCTGGGTGTCAAAGTGATCGACTTTACGGGCGGTGAACCATTGTTACATCGTGAGCTGAACCAATTGCTGCGCGAAGCAAAAGACCAGGGCATGATTACTACTGTGACGACCAACGGCCTCCTGTACCCAAAGCGTGCCGATAGCCTGCGCGGCCTCATCGACATGCTGCATTTTTCGTTGGATTCTCCCGTCCGCGAAGAACACGACCAGTCACGCGGCGTGAAATGCTACGATAAAGTGATGGAGTCCATTGACATTGCCCGGCAACTGGGCGAGCGCCCTGACATTCTTTTCACGGTTTTTGAAGAAAATATCGGCAAGATTCGAGCAGTGTGGGAAGATATTTGTACACCCAATGGCTTGGTGCTGATCCTGAATCCGGTTTTTGAGTATAACGAAGTCGGTGGGCAACTTTCCCGCGCTGCGTTAGCCGAACTCACCCGCTGGGGCAAGCGAAAGAACGTGTACCTCAACGATGCCTTTGTACAATTGCGCCTGGACGGCGGAAATCATGTCGAAGATCCTATTTGCAAAGCTGCCAGTACTACTTTGGTCATATCTCCCGAAAATAAACTGGTACTTCCCTGCTATCATCTGGGCCTGAAAGAGTTTCCGATCGAGGGGGACCTGAAAACCCTTTATCAATCCGAAGAGGTTCAGAAACTCGTGGCCCTCGAAGGTCGCCTGCCCGCTTGCGAAGGTTGCGCCATCAACTGCTACATGCAGCCGTCCTTCGCGGTAGAGATGAATAAGTATTGGTGGAAGGCTTTACCGAGTACTTTGAAGTACAATCGGATCAAGGGGACATGGAAACAGATGTTTTAGTTTCAATAATTACCCACCTTTCCAGTACCTTTGGTGACTTTTTTGCAAGAAATGCCTGATGGCTTTCCTCATTTCTTGGCCGTTTTGCCTACTCAATGGACAATCATAAAAATTTAGATCGAGTTTCAGCCGCCGGAGTGTTAGTGGCGATGGGCATTATTTTTGGGGACATCGGTACTTCGCCGCTGTACGTGCTTAAAGCCATTGCCGGTACCGAGACCATCACCGAAGAACTCATTCTTGGTGCGCTCTCCTGCATCTTTTGGACACTCACGCTGCAAACTACTGTTAAGTACGTTACTCTGATTCTGCGGGCTGACAACAACGGTGAGGGTGGCATCTTTGCCCTTTTCGCTCTCGTGCGCCGCCACGCCAAGTGGCTTACCGTCCCGGCGATCATCGGCGGTGCCACATTGCTGTCGGATAGTATTATCACGCCACCCATCTCGGTTTCCTCCGCCGTAGAGGGTATCCGGGCTATTTACCCGACCATCGAGACGATTCCGATCGTCATCGCCATCCTGACTATTCTATTCACAATTCAGGTATTTGGCACCAATAAAGTCGGGGCGGCTTTTGGACCCGTTATGCTTACCTGGTTTGTCATGCTCGGAACCGTGGGCGGCTTTGCACTGCTCGGCGATCCGGGAGTGTTGCGAGCTGTCAGCCCGCATTACGCGTATCGATTGTTGGTACTGCATCCGGGCGGATTTTGGCTGCTGGGAGCAGTTTTTCTGTGTACAACGGGAGCCGAGGCACTCTACTCTGACCTGGGTCACTGCGGCCGGGGTAATATTCGGATGAGTTGGATATTTGTCAAAAGCTGCCTGCTGCTAAACTACTTCGGTCAGGGTGCTTACGTTCTTAAGTTTAGCGGGCAGATGCTGGCCGAGCGCAATCCTTTTTATGAAATCATGCCACTGTGGTTCCTGCCGTTTGGCATTGGGATCGCGACGGTGGCTACCGTTATCGCCAGTCAGGCCATGCTAAGCGGAGCTTTTACGCTGATCAGCGAGGCCATCCGGCTCAACTTCTGGCCCAAAGTACGGCTCATCTACCCTTCCAATCAGAAAGGGCAACTCTACGTGCCGAGCATCAACTTCTTACTCTTCGCTGGTTGCGTGGGGGTAGTTTTGTATTTCAAGGAATCGTCTAAGATGGAAGCTGCCTACGGCCTGGCCATCACGATGACGATGATGATGAATACGATCCTGTTTGGCTACTACCTTTACATGAAGAAGGTCAATATGTGGTGGGTCGGAGCATTTGTAGGTTTCTATTTCTTCATCGAGGGCTGCTTTCTGGTGGCTAACATGCTCAAATTCACTCACGGCGGCTGGGTGACGGTACTTATCGCGGGCGTTATGGGTGGCGTGATGCTGGTGTGGCTACGGGCTTTCTATATCAAACTACGGCTCACGGAATTCGCCAAATTGGAAACCTACCTGCCCGCCCTGCGCGAACTCAGCCGCGACATCAGCATCCCTAAGTACGCAACGCATCTGGTCTATATGAGCAACGCCTCCCGCGCCAGTGAGATCGAAACGAAGGTAATTTATTCGATTTTTCAGAAACGCCCCAAACGCGCCGACATCTACTGGTTCGTCCATGTGGACACGCTCGACGACCCTTATACGATGGAGTATAAGGTAGATGTGTTGGAAGAGGATGACGTTATCAAAGTGACTTTCCGCCTGGGCTTTCGCGTGGAACAGCGCATCAACCTGTTTTTTAGGCGGGTGATTGAGGACATGGTTAAGAATGGGGAAGTGGACATCACGAGCCGCTACGAGTCACTGAGCCGTCAGAATATGACGGGCGATTTCCGCTTCGTGGTGCTGGAACGCTTCCTTTCTTACGAAAACGACCTGCCCTTTTTCGAGCAGGTCGTAATGAAAGCATATTTCTTCCTCAAGGACTTTACCACCTCTGAGGATAAGTGGTTCGGCCTGGACAGTAGTTCGGTAAAAATAGAAAAAGTACCCCTGGTCATCCGCCCCGCCGAAAATGTGAAGCTTCGGCGGGTGTATAGTTAATGTGGTACGGGCTTCCAGCCCGTCTCTTGCGTCAGCCAGACGGGCCGGAAGCTGGGACGCCAGCTCGGCCATACCACATCTTATTATTCATCCCAAAGGTTCTCCAGTGTGTAGTCGGTACCTGTCTGTGCCCAGGTGTCGCCATTAATATATCGGAAGTGCCGATCGAGCATAGTGATTTTAGCCATATCGTCGTCATCCAGTTCTATATCGGCAGCGTCGAAATTCTGCTGCAAGCGCTCCTTGTGGACCGACTTTGGAATGGCCACCGTATCACGCTGAACCGCCCAGGCCAACGCAAGCTGTGCCCAGGTGAGTTCGTGCTTTTTCTCTAATATCTTAATCGTTGGGTTTTCCCGCAAGTTGGGATCATCGTCTTTTTTCAGTCGATCGGGACGGTCGCTGGAGCCCAGAGGAGAATAGGCCGTGAGTTGGATACCATGTTTATGGCAATGATCCACCAGAGTAGCCTGCTGCAAAAAAGGATGCATTTCCACTTGATTCATAGCGGGCTTGATCCGGGCCGTGAGCAGCAAGTCATTGATTTTCTTAATACTGAAGTTAGAAACACCAATGTGCTTCGTCAGCCCGGCGTCAGCACAAGCCTCCATAGCAGACCAGGTAGTAGAAAGCGGTACTTCCCGCAAGCTGAGAAAATCTTCGCTGCCGCTTGGGAAACCAATGCCCAGGCTAGGCTTCATAGCAACGGGCCAGTGAATCAGGTAGAGATCGAGGTAGTCTAATTGAAGGTCATCCAGCGTTTTTTGTAGGGCAGGGCGAACGTCCTCTGGCTTGTGCATAGTGTTCCACAGTTTGGAGGTGATCCAGAGTTGATCCCGTTTTGCCCGACCCTCGTCCATGACGTGGCGCAAGGCCCGTCCCACTTCGGCCTCGTTGCCGTAAATCGCTGCACAGTCGAAATGCCGATAGCCTATCTCAATGGCCTCAACGATGGCTTTGTACAACTCACCTTCTTTTGACTTCCAAGTACCCAGCCCGAGGGCAGGAATGGTGTCATTTTCTCCTATTTTTAAGGTTTTCATGCAGGGTAGATTTTTGTTTTGGGTAAAATGAATGCCCTAAAAATATCGTTCCGGCTGCTTTTCACCGCCAAAAGGTCGCAAAGCATCCTAAAGATGCCTTAACTTTGATCTTGCAAAAAATCATATCTCATATTTTACCCATGAAAATTCTCATTACTGGCGGAGCCGGATTCGTCGGCTCCTCACTAGCCATTGCCCTGAAAACCAATTATCCTGATTATCAAATCTACACCCTCGATAACCTGAAAAGGCGTGGCTCCGAACTGAATCTAAGCCGCTTGAAAAAAGCGGGGGTCGAGTTCGTTCACGGGGATATTCGTAGTAAAGAAGACTTCGACGCCCTGCCCGCCGTGGATACGGTAATCGAGGCCTCCGCCGAGCCCTCGGTTCTTGCCGGGCTGGACGGTACTCCAGACTACCTTATCAACACCAATCTCTTTGGCACGGTCAATTGCTTGAACTATGCCCTAAAACACGAAGCAGCCTTTATTTTTCTTTCCACAAGCCGCGTCTATCCCATCAAAGCGTTGGAATCGCTCAATTTTGTGGAGGAGGAAACCCGCTTCGCCCTAGCCGATGAACAGCCCGTGTTAGGAGCATCGTCCAAAGGAATCGCCGAGGACTTTCCGCTCGACGGGCCGCGGTCCCTTTACGGCACGACCAAGCTGGCGTCCGAATTGCTGATCCAGGAATACAACGAGTTTTATAATTTAAAAACCGTCATTGATCGCTGCGGCGTCATCACCGGGCCGTGGCAAATGGGTAAGGTCGATCAGGGCGTAATGGTACTTTGGGTGGCGAAGCACTACTTCCAGCAACAACTCGGGTACTTCGGCTACGGCGGAACGGGCAAGCAAATCCGCGATATGCTGCACGTCGCCGACCTCTATCGCCTTATCGACTGGCAACTACACAATCTTGAAAAGGTCAATGGCCAAATCCTCAACGCGGGCGGCGGTTTGGAAAGCAGCGCTTCCTTACAAGAACTCACTGAAATCTGCCGAGAAGTAACGGGCCACACCATTCCAATTAAAGCTGTCGCCGAAACCCGCACCGCCGACATTCGGCTTTACGTAACGGACAATACCAAAGTGACGGAACTTACGGGCTGGAAGCCGGAAATCGGCATTAAGCAAATTGTGCAGGAGATTGCGGCGTGGTTGAAGGAAAACGAGGTGGATTTGGGACCGATTTTGCGATAGAGGCAGACTCCTGATAGATTGGATTAATGAAAGTTCTAAACTAACTCCGAAAGTACGGACAAAAATTTCTCAAGACCTATCACATTTAATTTCGGAAAAGGTAGGGAGCGAAAAAGGTCGAAGTCAGAATCTTCGGTAACCATATAATCAGCGTTGACCGACAGGGCCAAGTCGGCAAATTTATTATCGTCAGGATCGTTTTCGATTAGCTGCCAGCGAAATGCAGCCTCAGAGAATACAACATTTGGGGCAACAGCTAACTGGTGGAGTACAAGTTGCGCAGTATTCGAGGAGTAGGTTCTAGTGAGTACTTCCTCATATTCGAGGAGAATCTCGGTGCTGACGTACCAGGCAAATTTGTTAGCTCGGAAATTCAGGTAAAGCTGATAGAATGGACTTTTAGGCGGAATGGATGCCCGTAAACAGTTTGTGTCGATCACCGCCCTGATCATTCGATGGCATAAGTGTCATCCGTCAGCATCTTTCGGTAATCTTCTTCGGTGTATCCTCTTTGGGCCGTAACTATGTCTAATTCCGCTTTGAGGTTTTCGTCAAAGTAATCCATCAGTAACTGCCGTACTTCGAGCGTCCGGCTTTGATTAAGATTTTGATCGAACAACCTGAGCAAGCTGATTTGTATACTATTCAGCCGGGTGGGTTCAGATTTTTCAGAGACGGTTGCTGGCATATCATTAAAAAAGATTGCGTTTGTAAAAATAGCTCGAACCTCACAAAAACGCAAACTGAACCATCTATTTGTCATGAGACTCATCGAATGCCCCCGTGACGCCTGGCAGGGCCATCATCCATTTATTCCCACGGCGCAGAAAATCCGCTATCTCAATCTGCTGTTGCAAGTCGGATTTGACACCCTCGACTTCGGCAGTTTTGTCTCGCCCAAAGCGATGCCACAGGTGAGCGACACGGCGGAGGTTGTGGAAGGCCTGGATTTTGAGAAGACTAATACCAAACTCCTCGCCATTGTCGCCAATGAGCGTGGGGCGCAGGATGCTTGTAAATTTGAACAAATCAAGTACTTGGGTTACCCGTTCTCAATCTCCGAAACCTTCCAGCTACGCAACACTAATGCTAGCCTGAAAGAGTCGGTAGAACGGGTGAAAGCGATGCAGGAACTCTGCGAAGCCCACGCCAAGGAGTTGGTAATCTATATCTCGATGGGCTTCGGAAATCCTTACGGCGACCCATGGAGTCCCGAACTGGTCGGGCATTGGATAGAAAAACTGGCGGAATTTGGGGCAAAGATATTTTCTTTGTCAGACACGGTAGGCGTGGCCAAAACCAAGGATATATATTCCGTATTCGAAGAGCTCATTGCCACTCGTCCCGATCTGGAATTCGGGGCGCATTTCCACACCAGACCGTTGGAATGGCAAGACAAAGTGGAAGCTGCTTATACAGCGGGCTGCCGCCGCTTCGATGGAGCATTGCTAGGTTACGGCGGATGCCCAATGGCTCAGGACGACTTGGTAGGCAATATGCCCACCGAACGTCTTCTGGAATTTGCCGCCGAAAAAAAAGAGCTTCCTCCAATCAACCGTGAGGTTTTGGAAGAAGCTCTAAGTTATTTCAAACAAATAGTCGGGTAGAAGACCTCAAAAGAACTAGCTCGCATTCACCTCCATCACCTCCCCGAATTTATTATGGAAGGAGAATTCGGTAATTCCTAACGAGGAGTCCTTGATAAGGTTCACCCAAGTTTTATACTCAAATAACCACTTCACCTGCGGCGAAATAAGCCCTTTGGTAAAGTAAGCGTGCAAAAATGGATGCAGCGAAATACTAATGCCGCTCTCGTTTTGCTTGGTCAGGATATAATCGAGATTGTTTTGAATGACATCCGTCACCAGAATCGTGGCCTGAATGGTTCCCGTACCACCGCAGGTAGGGCATGTTTCGCGGGTTACCACATTCATCTCGGGCCGTACACGCTGCCGGGTGATCTGCATCAGGCCAAATTTAGAAAGCGGCAATACGGTGTACTTCGAGCGTTCGGGTTTCATCTCCTCCCGCATGATCTCGTAAATCCGCTTTTTGTTATCAGCCTTCTTCATGTCAATGAAGTCTACGACGATGATGCCACCCATGTCGCGCAGGCGTAGTTGCCGGGCTATTTCCTTGGCTGCCTCAGCATTGACGCTGAGAGCCGTCGCCTCCTGATCTTCCTGACTGTTGGATTTGTTGCCACTGTTTACGTCAATAACGTGCAGTGCTTCGGTATGCTCGATGATGAGGTACCCGCCGCCCGGCAAGCTAACCGACCGTCCGAACAAGGACTTAATCTGCTTTTCCAGCCCGAATTGCTCAAATATCTTATTCTTGCCGTTGTGGAGCTTGAGGATGTTCTCCTTCTCCGGGGCAATGGTGTGCAGGTAATGCTTCGTTTCTTCGTACACATCCTGCGAATCTACCGTAATGCTGTCGAACGACTCGTTGAGCATATCGCGGATGATCGAGGAGGCGCGGTTCATTTCGCCGATGATCAGGTCGCGTGGCTTAGCGTCGCGCAACTGCTTCATACCATTTTCCCATTTCTCCACACAGGTTCGCAGATCGTGATCCAGTTCTTCTACGTCGTGGCCCTGCGCCACGGTGCGTACAATCACGCCGAAGTTGTTAGGCTTAATAGAGGCGATGAGTCGCTGCAACCGGGTACGCTCGCGGCGGTCGGTGATTTTCTTGGAAAGATTGACACCATTGGAAAAAGGCACCAGTACGATGTACCGGCCGGCAATGGAGATGTCGCACGATAAGCGAGGCCCCTTAGTGGATATAGGTTCCTTCACGATCTGCACCAGAATTGGCTGATTGCGTTCCAGAACCTTATCAATTTTGCCCTGTTTTTCTATCTCAGATTCCAGCTTGAATTTGCTGATTTCGCCGGAATTAGATCGCTTGGCGATAATATCCTTGGCGAATTTATTGAGCGAATTTATATTGGAACCCAAATCCAAGTAATGGAGAAAGGCATCTTTTTCGTATCCGACGTCCACGAACGCGGCGTTGAGACCGGAAACCATTTTCTTTACCGTGCCGAGGTAGATATCCCCGACGGTGAAGTTGTTATCCGGTGTTTCTATATGGTACTCGAGAAGGCGTTTGTTCTGCAAAAGGGCTATACGTTCTCCCTTTTGAGTTGAATTGATTACTAATTCGTTACTCAATGTCTAACCAAAATGAATGGTTTTTAAAAGATGGACACTCAGCACACAAATGACAATACACCAGCACCGCAACCCCGCAAAAAAATGAGGGCCGAACTGGAGTCAGGCGGGCGCGAGAAAAAAAAGAAAGGGGTATAAAAAGCTGTTGTGAGCCGATGTTGTTTAACTCGGGTAGCTTCTAAAAGTAAAAAGGCGAAAGCGCGGACGTAATGAACCCGCGCTTTCGCCCCCAATTTACTTCTTCTTGTGCCGATTCTTTCTCAGGCGCTTCTTTCTCTTGTGCGTCGAAATCTTATGACGTTTTCTTTTCTTTCCGCAAGGCATAGTTTCTTTTGATTAAGAGTGGTGAGTTATGAGTTATGAATTATGAGTTACGAAAATAAGGGGCTTAGTACCCGGCCTATTCCATCACTCATCATTCATCATTCATAACTCATAATTAGTTAAGCCGCTGCTCCAGCTCGCCGATAGCTTGCTGGATGACGGGATCTTTTTCTTTTTTCTTTACATCAGCGAGAACCTTTTTGGCCTCGTCGGTGCGGCCAAGTTCTACCAGGCATACGCCTAAGTAAAACTGAGCTTTGGTATTTTCGGGATGACTGGCCAGAATTTGCTCAAAACGCCCCACCGCTTTGGTGTACTGGTTTGAACGCATCGACAAAATTCCCAGATTGAACAAAGCCAATTCGTTGGTCGGGTCGGCGTCAATCACCTCGCGCAGCAGCATAATCCCCTGCATGGGGGAAGGCGTGTTGACGTAGGTCATAGCCATATTGGCTTTGGCCGCCAGCAAGCCCGGATTCTGTTCCAACGCTTTCTGATAATAAGAGCGCGTTTTTTCACCCAGCCCGCTCGCCTTCTTTTCCTCCGCCGCAAAGCCGTAGGCTTGGTAGTAACGGTCTCCCGCCCGCAAATAGTTCTCTAAGTCCGGCCGCAGCGTGGCAGCTTGGCCAGCGTAGTAGGCAGCACTATCGAACTTCTGGTACTTGCCGAAGGCGTCAGAAATTTGAATTGCCGCCTTAGCTTTTGCATCGGCGGTGGCTTGTTGATACTGCCCGCGCAAAGGGGCTATTTCTGCCTCCTGTTCGGGCGTGAGGGCAGCATTCGTATGGGTGTCGCCCGGTACTTCGGCTTCCTCACTACCTTCAGCCGACGTTCCCGCCGTTTGACCATTGACCGTATCCTGATCTTTAGTGTTTACCACTACCGTGGGAAGACTGTACAGAGTTCCCACCAGCGCAATGGCCAAAATGGAAACCAGTATCATCGTCCTTTTCATATCGGGTAGATCAGAAAAATTGGTTGTTGATTACTTTTCAGCAGCAGCTTTTACGCTATCGCTGGTTTTTACTTGTTCGACGAAAACCTTGGCGGGCTTAAAGCTCGGCACGAAATGCTCGTCAATAATCATGGATTCACCCTTGGAAATGTTCCGGGCAACTTTGCGGGCGCGCTTCTTGTTAATGAAGCTGCCAAATCCTCTTACGTAAAGATTCTCGCCATCGGCTAGGGAATCTTTTACAACGGTAAAGAAAGTTTCGAGTGTCTGCTGAACATCAGCTTTGTCCACTCCTGTCTTGTCAGAAATCTGCGCGATTACGTCTGCTTTAGTCACAGTATTTGGTACTTTAAAGTGTATATGGTTTGTTAACTCTTTTTCCCTCTTTGAATTTTGGGAGTACAAAGGTAGGTTTTTTTTGCTAAAACATAAAAGACATTGTCACTCATTTTTTTTATAATCCACTAAAAAACAGTCGATAAAGATAGTACATGCCTCCCAGCCTCGCTTCTCAAGCCCTTACTTTCAGCCAGAAACTAATCCAATGGTACCACCGCCACCACCGCGACTTGCCCTGGCGACGGACGACTGACCCGTACAAAATATGGTTGTCGGAGATAATCCTGCAGCAGACCCGCGTAGTGCAGGGAATGCCTTACTACTTGCGGTTTGTGGAGAAGTACCCTACGGTGCAGGACTTAGCCCGCGCAGAGGAGCAGGAGGTGCTACGCTTGTGGCAGGGACTTGGTTACTACTCCCGCGCTCGAAATATGCACCACACCGCACGGCTAGTGGTGGGGGAGTTTGACGGCAATTTTCCCAACAACTATGCAGCGTTATTGAAACTAAAAGGAGTTGGTGAGTATACTGCCGCCGCTATTGCTTCTTTTGCGTTCAACGAAGCCGTGCCCGCCGTGGACGGAAATGTGTACCGGGTATTGTCCAGGATTTTTGGGATAAAAACCGACATTACGCACAGTTCCGCCAAGCGTGAATTCACGGCGGCGGCCCGGCAGCTGATTCCCGACAACGACCCGGCCAACTTCAATCAGGCTATGATCGAGTTTGGAGCTATTCAATGCCAGCCCGTAGCGCCCGACTGTTTGCTTTGCCCATTCAATGAAATGTGCTATGCCTTCGAACATGGGGCGCAGAATCTGCTGCCCGTCAAGTCGAAGAAAATGAAGGCGAGGAATCGGTACCTTAATTATCTGGTACTGGAAAAAGAAGGCCGACTGGCCATGAAAGAGCGTATCAAGAAAGATGTCTGGAAAGGATTGTATGACTTTCCTCTCATCGAAACACCACAGGAAGCCAAGATTCCTAACGACTTGATCGAAGCTAACCCGCTGGTTAGTTGGATAAAAGTGGGTCAACTTACCGTTCCACAAAAAACCTACGTACATTTGCTTACGCACCAGAAACTACACGTGAAGTTCTGGCAAATAGAACTAAAAAACGCTGAAATGAGCACGTTACCGGAAGGTGTATCCTTTTACAGTGAAGCCCAAATCGAATCGCTACCCAAACCAATCTTAATCGATACATTCATCAAGGAACAGTTTTTTACCTAGATTCAAAGTCGATGAAGACAATTCTCAAACCTAATTGTTACTTCGAGCGTAGCGGCCCGCCGTTGCGGTCGAAAGACTTTTTTCAACCTTTAAACCCTCAAATTAACTATGGCCGGAGGCGTAAATAAAGTAATCCTAATCGGAAATCTAGGTAGTGATCCCGAAGTGCGCTATCTCGATGGTGGCTCGGTAGTCGCCCGATTCAATATTGCTACTTCGGAGAGCTACACCAACAAGAATGGCGAGAAAATCGAGCAAACTGAATGGCATCGCATCGAACTCTGGAACGCGCTGGCGAAGGTAGCCGAAAAGTACCTCCGTAAGGGCAATCAAGTATATGTGGAGGGTAAAATCCGCACCGAGAACTGGACAGACAAAGAAGGGCAGGCTCGCACCAGCATCTCCATTTTGGCAAACAGCATGACTATGCTGGGCAGTAGCGGCTTGGGTAGCGGAGGAT
>NZ_JBGSXF010000672.1:0-4051 GCF_041751555.1 Persicitalea sp.
CGCAAAATTTCTGGTACCCGTAGCCAAAGATTCCAATGGCGAGACCCTCAAACTGACGATTTATTCACTAGCCGGGCAGTTACTGGAAGCGATGGAATTTAAGACCCATCCGGGGGAAAATGAATTGTATTGGCTCATCAAGCAACCGGCCGGAATGTACCTGTACAAAATTCAGGTGGGCGATGAGCTGTTCCATGGCCGGGTGGTGGTCAATTAAATCACTCCTTGCCGTACTTGCTTACCTTCATGATACGGCTACTACCCGAATCTATTTTACCGCTACCGATGCAACTGGCTTCCTGACAGTATTCCAGAGCAATATCCTCTTTGTACACCAGCCCCACTCCCGGCGCGTACACCTCGTTGCGCTTGTAGAGCGAAACCAGACTCGAGTCCCGCCGCTGTACTACCGTTAGGCTCTTCGGAAAATCATTCCGAGCCGGAAACGATGCACCGAATTGAACCTGATAGATTTCTTCGGGTTTGGCGTTGAGCAGGTTGCCGTTCCAGCTACTTTGGTCGTTAAGCGGAAATGTCAGTTTTACGAAAGCAACGTTATTTTCCACCCTGACCGCCCGGTCGGGTATCCGGTAGGCGGTCCAAATCGAATCCAGCACCCAGGGGGCTTCCGGGCGCGATTTCTTGTATCGTTCGACGGGAAATTGTTCAATTCCGGTGGTTCCTATGAAAGGTTGACCGCATACTTCCCGCAAGAAGTAAGTCGACCGATTGGGTACGGATGAGGTGACAGTGTAGCGTACTTCGCCGACCTCGTATTCGATGTACCTGCCGGCTTCCAGGGGAAAATAGTCATAGCCTGCGCCCCGCCGGAGCGTACTTTCGGGAGGCTCGCAGCCCAGAATGAGCAACAGGCTTATTACTGACCAGAAGCCTGTACTATTTTTCATGCTTTTTTATTTCTTCCAGCCACACCCCCAGAAACAGGGCCTTGGAAGCCAGGGTATAGTACCTCGACTTTTGGTTGAGAGGAATTGCCGGGTTCAGCAGAATTCCAGCGACTTTGTCGAATTTCTTCTTGTCAACAATATCCCAGAGCAAATGCCCCCGGCAGAAGATCGATTGGGTTTGAAGATGGAGTATCTGGAAACTTAGCAGCCCGTATTCGTTAAAACTGGTTTTGTGGCCCCGGTTCAAAACTTCCGGGGGTAAGATGTCCTGCAAAGCCCGGCGAATGGTCGCCCGGCCTTTCCCATCGCCAAACTTTACCCGTTCCGGGATAGCGAGGGAGAGTTCTACCAACTTTTCATCAAAAAAGGGATGGGCGTAATGGTGACCGTAATGTAAGCCAATGTGGTGCAGTTGCTCGGTGGCATCAACGTAAGATTTGTGGGTAATTTCGCGGAATTGTCCCTGATAGTCTGCGTTCAGTCCGGTATACAGTGCATCGGCATTGGTGCTTGTCCTCGTTCCCTCCCATTGCGCGGCAAAGTCATGCGTCAACAGATTTCCGGGGAGCGGGAATTTGAGTCGGGTCCTGAGTTTGTCGAGCCCTGAATTCAAAAAATCCCGGTAGGAATAACCCAACTCTGGATTTAGAGCCCGCGCTGTTTTCAGGAAGCCACTTACCTTTTTCTGCCGTACCATCGCCCACAGTTCGGTGCACAGGTAATGCCGGGCGTATTGCGTCTGCCTTTCCGTAGCGCGTAGACTGAGCCAATCAGAATTCAGGTGGTAAATATCCCGTTCCTGGGCGTATTGGTAAATGGCGCGTTTCAGGGACGACCAGTCCCCAGCCTCCTGATAGTTTCGTATCAGGCCGTTGCCGTGCCCTACGACCGAATCGCCATCGTGGCCCGTTAACACCACATCGCATCCGGCCTGCCGTACCTGCTCGGCGGCGGCGAAGTGGAACGTGGAAGGTATGGGGAAATGCTCGGGCCGGTCGAACAACCGGCTGAGCCGGGCCAGGGCACCGTACACGTCGGCCTCGGGGCGACCTTCGTAATGCCGGGAGTGAATCTGGTTTTGCACCGCCTGCACAAAGTACCTTTCGTCGGTTGAAGGTAGGTCGGGATGGATATAAAAGGTGGAAATCTTACCGACCAACTGCTGCGCCACGCAGGCCACCGAGGACGAATCGAGTCCGCCGCTCAGGTGCGCACCCGGTGCGTCGTAGCCCTGGGTACATTGCCGGACCGAATCGAAGAAATAGGACCGAAACAATTCAATATACTCTTCTTCGCGGGTTATAGTTCTGTACCGGGCCGGGTCGACCTTCCAGTAGCACCGCTGCGCTACCTGATTTTTGTGGATCGTCAATTGGTGCGCGGGCAGGGCGGCTTTGACGTTTTTAAAAAAGGTACGGTCTTCAAAACTCCCGTCGCTATTTTGGGGTGCCAGGAAATTGCGAATTTTGCCGTAATCGATCGACTTGCGCGAGGGCAAAAAGGTAGGTAGGTGGCTGATTCGGTTGCCAAACGCAAAGTAGGAACCAGGCTGATAGTCGTAGTAAAAGCTTTTGAACCCGAAGCGATCCCGCGACACAAGTACCTTTTCGGCGCGTCGATCCCAAATCAGAAACACAAACTCGCCTGTGAATTGCTCCGAAATTTTCTCACCCCACTGCTGGTAGGCCCGGGCGATGAGTTGGGCGGGGGTACCTTCCTGCGCTGATATCCCCAACCGGGAGCGGATTTCCGGCTCGTTGTGCAGTCGGATGTCGGCTACCACGATCAATTCGGTAGTAATCAGTACAGTCTCCGGCGAATTGGCGGCCAGGCTGCCGCCGGAAAAATCGAAGCTTTGCCCTTGAAATTTCCCCGCTCCGATCTGGGTAGCGGAATAACTCGCCGGGCTGAAAGACAGTACACCCGAAAAGTAGGGAGTGATCAGACAGGAAATATTCATGGTTACTCGTCTAGGTAAACAAATTTACATTAAAAAACCAGCCTATTTTGATATAGGCTGGTTCTTTAGCAGGTAATCTGAAGCTGGTTCAGGCGCTTCGAGTTGTCAGGCCATCAGCCAGCGAACCGGCTTTCAGCGTGAGCTCGGTCACTGAGCCAATCGTTTTCAGAACGGGCTTCACGTATGGTTTCTTAGTATTTTGAGCAGCTGAGCGCTTGGTGGTATGTGAATTCATAGGAATTTCTGTTTAAAAGATGAGATTGAAAGGCCTGAGCAAAGTATTGTCTCGAACCTATTGCTTCAGAACTTTAAATGTATAGGTGCTTCCGTTGGTACGCGTTACCTTGACCACGTAAAGCCCGGTTGGAAGGTTTTTTACATCCAGGCCACTATTCGGCACACTATCTGACTGCATCACCGCAATTCCCATCGAGTTGTAAAACTCCACCCGACTGATTTTTTTCAGGTCGTCCGTTTTCAGCAAAAGTCGTTCGGATACCGGATTGGGATACAAAGCTGTTTCAATGTTGATGTCGAACTCCAAGCTTTTGAGCCGGCTGTAGTCAAAAGTCCCGTCTCGATCCACGATCCGTAGGCGGTAGAGATTGGAGCCGTTGGCCGGATTGACATCCGTGAACGAATACCACTGTTTGTCATTAGTGTCGCCCTTGGCAGCCACTTTGCCGATCATCTGCCAGGTCTTGCCGTTGAGGCTGTGCTCCACCTCGAAGCGGTCGCTGTTGACCTCTTCGGCGGTAGCCCAGCTCAGGACCGCGGTCTGGGCCTCCTTCTGGGCGTTGAAGCTGACCAGCGACACGGGTAAGGGGGCCGGAGGGGGGACATTGACTACATTGGTATCCAGGTTGATCGCCCCGCCGAGTGATAGGGCTCTACCTAGCAGGCTCGCACCCGTTAATAAGCTGATAGCCCCATTGGCTATGATAGTTCCCGAAAACGTGGAACTGATACCGAGGATAACTGCACCATTTACCTGGAAAAAGACATTTGCAGCGGATGCACCATTTGTCAGTAGAATGCTTGAACCAGTAGCGGTAGAGAATGCCCCGTTCAACTTAATGATAAAGACAGCATTGGGATCTCCTCCTCCATCCAACGTCAGTACTCCCGTCAAATCAGTAGCAGCAGCAGGGCCAGTCTGGCAGTAAACGCCCGGTGTCAAAGT
>NZ_JBGSXF010000673.1:0-6279 GCF_041751555.1 Persicitalea sp.
AAGATTTCCCGCCTTGGCACGCGGAAGGCCACCGCGATGATTGTGCCGCCAATGGGCGTAAAGAGCAGCGGGGTAAGAACGGCGATGCCGATGATACCGAACCGCTTCCAAATACGTACGGCCATGCGGCTGGATTTAGTGAAACGCTTGGGCGGCGCTTTTCGCCAGCGCTTTATCAATTCCTGAATGCCCTTGCCGACGTAGGTAAACAGCAAGACGCTGACCATCATGCCCACTGCCGAACAAAGGGCAGCCTCGTACCAGGTCAGTCCCAGCGCTAAGCCCGTGAGTGGCCCGGCGACGAATTTGAGCGCCGCAGACAGGACGACGGAAAGGTACTTGAGCAACAGGATACGACTCATACGATCGCGTGGACTAGCTCCGCCGCTACGCGCCGGGCTTCGGTGTCGCTCGCTACGTAGTCGGCGTAATCAGGATTGTGTACGAAAGAAACCTTAGCGGCGCAGTTCTCAATGACTTCGGAGATTTCCAAAAAACCAATTTCGTCGTTCAGGAAAGCGGCCACCGCCACCTCGTTGGCGGCGTTGATGACACAGGGCAGGTTGCCACCTTTCGCCAGGGCCTCGAAGGCCAGCGGCAGGTTACGGAAGGTGTCGGTATCAGGTTTCTCAAAAGTGAGGGAAGGGTATTGCGTAAAGTCGAAGCGGGGAAAGTCGGCTTGCAAACGGCGGGGGTAGCCCAACGCATACTGAATCGGCAACCGCATGTCGGGCAAGCCCATTTGGGCCTTGATGCTGCCGTCCTCGAACTGCACCATCGAATGAATGATACTTTGCGGATGCACCACAACGTCGATTTGGTCGGGCGCGAGGTCGAACAGCCACTTCGCCTCGATCACTTCCAGCCCCTTGTTCATCAGGGTGGCCGAGTCGATCGTAATCTTTGCGCCCATAGTCCAGTTGGGGTGTTTCAGGGCCTGTGCCTTAGTGACGGTGGCCAGAAAAGCGCGATCCTTTCCCCGGAATGGCCCGCCTGAGGCCGTCAGGATTATTTTCTCGATCGGGTTTTGCTTTTCCCCAACCAAACACTGGAAAATAGCCGAATGCTCGGAGTCCACGGGTAGGAGGGCAACTTTGTGTTTCCTGGCAAGAGCGGTAATCAGTTCGCCCGCCACGACGAGCGTTTCCTTGTTCGCCAGCGCGATGTCTTTCCCCGCCTCGATCGCCCGCATTGTAGGCAGTAGGCCAGAGTAACCCACCAAAGCTGTCAGCACCATGTCGATGTCGTCTGACTCCACAACCGACGCCAGTGCTTCTTCGCCCGCGTACACCTTGATTCCCAAGGGCGAAAGCGCCAAATCTACTTTCGAGCGAAGCTTTTCATTACCAATTATTACCACTGACGGACGAAACTGCACCGCCTGCTCAATCAGTAAATCGGCATTGCTCTGTGCCGTCAGTACCGAAACCGAAAAAGCAGCAGGATGCGCCGCCACGACTTCCAGTGCCTGCGTCCCGATGGAACCTGTCGAACCTAATATGGCAATGCGTTTTTTCATTTAATCTCGAAGCTCGCCAACTGCACGAATTCCTTGACCCGCCCAGTGATTTCTTCTTGGGTTAGATTGACCAGCCGCTCGCTACCAAACTTCTCGACGCAGAACGACGCCATGGCCGATCCGTAGATGATGGCCCGTTTCATATTTTCGAACGAAATGTCGTCCGTTTGGGTCAAGTAGCCGATGAAGCCTCCCGCGAAGGTATCGCCCGCGCCCGTTGGATCGAAGACTTCTTCCAGCGGCAGGGCGGGAGCGAAGAAAATACGGTCGTCCTGGAAAAGCAGCGCGCCGTGCTCGCCTTTTTTGATGACCAGCGTTTTAGGTCCTTTGTCCATAATGACTTTCGCCGCCTTACGCAGCGAGTACTCGCCCGAAAGCATACGCGCTTCCTCGTCGTTGATCGTGAGCAAGTCGATGAGCGGCAGCACAGCTTCCAGATCGGGCATCGCGATGTCCATCCAGAAATTCATAGTATCGAGCATAACCAGTTTGGGGCGCCTTTCCATACGCTCCAGCACCAATTTCTGAATGGCCGGAGCCGTGTTGCCCAGCATCAGGTACTCGCAGCCCTGGTACGAAGCCGGAATGACCGGATCGAAATCGGCCATCACGTTGAGTTGCACGTCCACCGTATCGCGGGTGTTCATGTCCTCGTGGTACTTTCCCGACCAGAAGAAGGTCTTGCCGTCTTGCTTGATCTGCAAACCTTCCGTGTCGATGCCGTGTGACACGAGCACATCGATCATTTCCTGTGGAAAATCGCCGCCAACGACGGCGACCAGGTTATTTTTCTTAGTAAAATACGAAGCGGCCAGCGTGATGTACGTGGCGGCGCCGCCGATGATTTTGTCCGTTTTGCCAAAAGGCGTTTCGAGGGCGTCGAACGCCACGGATCCTACGGTTAGTAAGCTCAAATGAGTTTAAGGTTTAAAGTTTAAAGTATTGTAGAGACGCCGATTTATCGCGTTTCGCGGGCGGCAGCCAGCGACGAAAAAACGACGTAACCAAAACTACGCTGAATGAACCGATACCCCTCAGCAGCGGCTGACCCATCGGCGAACCGTGAACGAAATCAAATGAACCTGTTAATCACATTCTCCAAATACTCCTGCCGACCGGAGATGGTAGCGGGTTCTTCGCTTCCAGCGGCTAGTTTAAAGAGGTCTTCCAATCGAAAATTTCCTTTTTCGAATTCGGCGCCATTGCCGCTATCAAAGCTGGAGTAACGATCCTTGCGAATTTTATGGTACTCGCCGTTTTGGGTGATTTTGTCGGCGACAAGCAGGGCGCGGGCCACGACATCCATACCGCCGATATGGGCATGGAAAATATCTTCCACGTCGGTCGAGTTGCGGCGGCGCTTGGCGTCGAAGTTAATTCCGCCGCCCGCCAGTCCGCCCGCATCGAGGATGATGAGCATAGCCTGCGTCCACTCCATGAGGTCGTTAGGGAATTGGTCGGTATCCCAGCCGTTCTGGTAGTCGCCACGGTTGGCGTCGATGGAACCGAGCAGCCCCGCATCAGCGGCAACTTGCAGCTCATGCTGGAACGTGTGGCCGGCCAGCGTGGCGTGGTTTACTTCCAGGTTCAGCGAGAAATCTTCCAGCAAATCATACTGCCGCAGAAAGCCGATAACTGTAGCCGCGTCGTAATCATACTGGTGCTTGGTGGGTTCGCAGGGCTTGGGTTCGATGAAGAACTTGCCCTTGAAACCATTATTGCGGGCGTAAGTCACGGCTAGTTTCAGCATTTGGGCAAAATGTTCCTGCTCGCGCTTCATGTCGGTGTTGAGTAGTGTCATATATCCTTCACGGCCACCCCAGAACACGTAGTTCTCACCACCCAACGCGATGGTCGCGTCCAGTGCCATCTTGATCTGCGCCCCGGCCTGGGCCGTTACCGCGAAGTCCGGGTTGGTGGACGCTCCGTTCATGTAGCGCTCGTGGCTGAAAAGGTTGGCGGTTCCCCACAACAGTTTCGCGCCGCTGTCGGCTTGCTTTTGCTTGAGGTAGTTGGTGAGCGTTTTCAGGCGTCCCTCGTTTTCCTGCACATCGTTGCCGTAGTCCACTACATCCAGGTCGTGGAAGCAGTAGTAGGGCGCACCGATTTTGGTGATAAATTCAAAAGCCGCGTCGGCTTTGTCCTTAGCCCGCGCGACGGGATCACTTTTTTCGTCCCAGGGATAAAACAGCGTCTGTCCGCCGAAAGGATCAAGACCCGAGCCGCAGAAGGTGTGCCAGTAGGCCACTGCGAAACGCAGGTGTTCCTTCATGGTCTTGCCGCCTACCTCGCGATTTTCGTCATACCAGCGGAAAGCCAGTGGGTTGTCAGTTTCGGGGCCTTCGTATTTGATTTGTCCGACGCCTTTGAAGTATTCGCGATCGCCTAAGAGAATGTCCATTTTTGATTATGAGATATGAATTATGAGATATGACAGGGCCGTCTTAACGGTTATTAGATTTCTTTTAAAGTGTAAGAATGACATTTTAAAGAAAAACTACCCTTCATTTAATAAAAAAAGACCGGGGCGTGGTTGGCTCCGGCCTTCTTCAATAAAGCCCTTCAAACAAAACATCTACTAGAAAAACTTGGCGCGGCGATCGACAATGTTGGCGTTGTCGCGCACGGCCTCATTGAGCAGAAAGCTGGCCCGGCTCTCGATGTTTTGCTGGATTTGCGATTTGTAAGGTGTGTAGTCGGCGATCTGGGGAGCGGCAGTTTTGCTGAGCTGCTCCATCACGAACACCCCGTTCTCGCCGGGGAAAGGATTGGTCTTCTGGCCCTTTTTTAGGCCAAATCCTTTGCCCAAAGCGTAAGGATCGAAGCCCGCTGAACTTAGTAGGCCCGTAGCCAGTGTAATATCTTCGGCGGTTTCTACCAAAGCACCAGCCCCGTACTTCTTGGCGGCGTCATCCAGGTCGTTCACAGTACCCAGCTTATCAATGATCTGCTCTGCCTTGAGTTGATTACGTACTTTGGCGGTAAGTTCGTCGCGGAAGTCGTCCACCTTTATGTCGTCGGCCTCCGTTTTTCCGGTAAGTACCGCTACGACGTACTGGTCGTCGGTTTCGAATACCTGCGAGACTTTATTCAGACCCGTTTTATCATTGAAGGCCCAGCGAACTATCTCGCGGGCATTCTGAATGGCGTTGACGTTGCTGGAATTTTCGGGAATGCGCGTCGCGGTGGCAATCACCAGCGACTTATCCTTAGCCACGGCTGCGTCGAATTCTTCTTTGCTCTCGACCGAAGCGGCAAACTGGTCGGCTTTGCGGTAGGCATCGTCGCGCGTAGCCTGGCTGGGCGCGATGGTCTTGGCGATAGTCGCCAGGCGGTAGAGCGTATTAGACTTGGCGTCGGTCACTTTTATAATGTGGTACCCAAACTGGCTTTCCACCAGGCGGGGGATCAGTCCGGTGCCGTTATGGGAGAAAACCGCGTCCTCAAAAGGCTTCACCATGCCGCCGTTGTTCTGAAAGTACCCCAGATCACCGCCACGCTGCGCCGATTGCTGGTCGGTGCTGTTGGTAGCGGCGAGGGCTTCGAAACTGGCTCCGCCGCGAAGTTGGCTCAGGATACCTTCGGCCTTTTGCCGAGCAGCGGATTTGGCGGAGTCGGTGGGATTTTCGAAACTGACCAGAATGTGGCTGGCACGAACGGTCGATAGCGAATCTTTCCGGGTACCACCGTATTTATAAATAAAATACGTGTCGCCTTCACGATAGGGTCCGTACACGCCGCCGGGAACAAACTCCTTGACAGCTTCCTTCAACTGGTCGCTCATGTTGGCGTAGGACATCGTCGTTGGCATAGCAATATCCGAGTTCATGCGGGCGTAGGCCGAGTCGTTGGCAGCAGAAGCCAGCCCGCGGGCCATGTCCTTGATCTCGGTATTGAGCGTCGCGCTGTCCTCCGGGTTAGGTACCACAGGGAAGGTTACGTACTGAACCGTACGGGTGTCTATGCCCTTGTATTCGTCCTTATGGTCCTTGAGGTACGACGACAACTGCGAGTCGGTAACCTTGATGGTCGTGTCGGGCATGGAGTAGAAAGGCACGTACAGGTAGCGCAAATTGGCCTTCGTATTCTGGGCCATGTATTCCTTCTCAGCCTCGGCCTTGGTCACGTACGAAGACATTTGGACAATTCCCTCGTACTTCTGGCGCAGACGATCCGCGTAGAGGTTTTTTTCAAAATCGGCCCACGACTGTTGTTGAGGCAGCGGTAGGGTTTTCAGGTTTTTGAGGTAGTTGACCACCGCGCTCTTGTCGAAAGCACCCGTCGTAGGGTTGGCAAATGCCTGCTGAATGGCGGGGCTGATGTGGTTACCCTGCACCATGTCCGTCTTTTCCTCGTCCGTGACAGTCAGGCCCAGATTATCGTACTGCTTTTTGTAGGCGATGTCGATAATCATCTGGTTCCAGGCCTGCTCGCGTAGTGCGGTGAGTTCTTGCTCGCCCGCCGCGCGGCCCGTTTGGGCTTCGTAGTTCTGACGCATCACGTCCATTCGTCCCTGGAAATCCTGGATGTTTATTTCTTTTCCGTCTATTTCCCCGAGCGTCTGATTGTTGCCGCCGCCGAAAAGCGTGTTGTTGCCGAAGAGGTCGCCCAGCACGAAAAGGGTAATACTGATACCGATAAGCCCCACGGCCCAACCGGAGTTTTCTCTAATCTTGTTAATTACTGACATGGTACATTTTCAAATTTGACCCGCAAAATAAAATCTTTTCTTGGTGGTATGCAAGGATTGGGCCGGAAAG
>NZ_JBGSXF010000674.1:0-6858 GCF_041751555.1 Persicitalea sp.
CATTAAGTTTGCTGTGCAACGTGTTGGTTATGTAGTCGATCAGTTGCCGCGCTCCGGCATCGTCAGTGGGGGTATCGAAAACGATCGCCTCTTTCCCGTTGACCACGATCATACCGTTGCAGGCCACTTTTCCAAAACGCTCCGTTTGTAAGTAGGAAATGTGCTGATAGACGTGGTCGGAAAGCTTTTTGACGAGGAGGTTTTCGGATTCGTAGGCTGGTCGTGAGGTTGTTTGACTGCTGGTTTTGGAAAAGTTTTTTCGGTTTGATTGGATAGCGCTCTTTTGACAGGAAAGTGCGAGCAGGCCAAAGAGAATTGTGAGTATTGAGATGCGTTTTGCCATGCCTATTTCCTGGTTTTCCTACCTGCAAATGAAATATCCTGCAGTCAAGCTCAAAGTATTGTTATAATTTTTAGTATTGTGAGCAAGCGGTTTAATCCCGTTGTTGAAATCAACTCCAAACGAAAATTTTCTGGTCTCGATACCAATTGAAGTGCTCAAACCAAAGTCAAAGGGAAGGAATGATAAAACATCTTGTCTAGGATTGCTGTCGAAGGAAACTTTCCACTTGTCATAACCATTCATTTTGCTATAACCGAATATACCTATCCCCATATACGGCCCCATACCAGCGAATAACTTTGCACCATTTCTTAAGGGATGCTTGTAAACGACAAGAATGGGTACTTCAAGATAGTTAAGGTTCAGCTTTGTGCGGATTGTCTCGATGTATAAGCCAGATGCATCGCGTTCCTCAGTCTTGTAAACCACGCCCTTCGAGCTAAACAATAAATTGGGTTGAATTGAAAATCGGCTGGACAAACCGATGTCAGCCATAACGCCAAGCTTATACCCGATTCTAGGGCCATATCCATTGAGAGGTAGCGCGATACTAGATACATTCACCCCAGCTTTTGCACCAAATCGTACTTGGGCCATTATCAATGTTTCTGTGAGCAACGAAACTGCCAGAAGAAAAGAATAAAAGGTTAGATTTTTCATAAAAAAATATTTGACATAGCGTGAATATAACAAAATATTTTCCTTCACTCCGGAAACCCGCTCCGATCCAATCCAGGAATGATCCTCAAGGCATTCTTGTAATACAACTTCTTCAAAACTTGATCCGATAAACCCAGTCCGTACATCCGCCAAAAGGCGTGGTACTTTTTGTGGTAGGGAAAGTACTCATCTTCGGTTTCCAGTACGCGGAAGTAGGTCACGTACTCGGCGGGCACCCAACTATCTTTACCAAAAAGTACCCGATCCTGGTACTTTTCAAAAAACTTTTTGGCGGCGCGGGGTTGGCGTCCCAGTTCGGCGATGACCGCCCCAATTTCCACGTAGGTATTAGGGAATTCGATCATCAGGCTGTCCAACTTGCGGAGGTTGTTAGCGTACCAGCCCATATGGGCGTTGATGAAGGTAGTTTTGGGGTGCTTGCGAAAAATGTCGTGCTGCTCGCCGATGAGTTGCTCAAAAGAAACCTTGTCTTCGATTCGATTGCGGCGGGGGTGGGTTTTCAGTTCCAGCCAGCGCTCATTGTAGCGGTCGAGCGGATCCCAGAAGGAAGGCACGTCGGCGGTGTGGATCAGTACCGGGATGCCCAGTTCGCCACATTTCGCCCACACGGGATCGAGGCGCTTGTCATTCACGGCTACCCGTTCGCCTTTTTCGTCCACGATACCGCTGAATCCGAGGCTCTTGTAAATTTTCAAACCTTTCGCTCCCATCTTTACGTCAGTAGCGAGCTGCGCTACGGCCTTATCTGTCCAGTCAGTTTGACCGAAGCCACTGAATTGCAGGTTGGTGAAAACGGCGAGACGCTTCGGCTGATTTTTCATCACATTGGTCAATGCGCCTTTGAGGTGGGCCGTGCCTTCGTCCCATTCCTGGTACCAACCGCGGCCGCTGAGGTTAACCATGATTTGCATATTCATCGTATCCATGACCGCTACCAACTCATTCAAATTCTGCTCCGGCATCCGGTACTGGTGGTTGTGGACGTCGATGAAAGGAAATTTAGCGCGGGTCGGGATGTGTTCCTCGACTTTTAGCGTAGAAATCGGGTCGTATTCCTCGAAGCCAATCGGGGCTTCCACGACTTGGGAAGAAGCGGTGAAAGCGGTGAAGAGAAGGCTTAGCGCTGTTAATAGATGCTTTTTCATGGTATTTTTTAATTCACAAAGTTTCAAAAAGTTAAAAAAAGCCGCCCGCCGCGATCTTTGAGTCTATACCTTTCTTGTATATAAGAGCTACGCAATGAGCGGCGATACCCTCCTGGCGGCCCACAAATCCTATATGTTCGGAGGTAGTGGCTTTGATTGAGATGGCCTCTTCCTCTATTTGCATGACTCCGGCTAAACATTCCTTCATGACCGGGATATGCGGGTTCAGCTTGGGTAGTTGCAGTACGATGGTCACGTCCACGTTGCCCACTTCGTAGCCGTTACCACGGATCATTTCCAGTACTTTAGTCAAAAGTACCTTACTATCGACGCCCTTCCACTGCGGGTCTTTATCGGAGAAGTGGTAGCCAATATTTCGCAAATTAGCCGCACCAAGCAGGGCGTCGCAAAGTACGTGGCAGACGATGTCGGCGTCGGAATGGCCTTTGGCACCGTGACTGTGCGGAATCAGAATCCCGCCCAACCAAAAAGGGCGACCTTCTTCTAATTGGTGAACATCGTACCCGTGCCCGACTCGAAACGGAAAACCACTACTCATTGGTCAACTTCGATTGCATTATAATATAGTGTCGAGCAATTCTCGGGCCGCAGTACCTGCCGGGCCACGCGCTGAATATCGGCGGGTTCGATTACCCTGATTTTCTCTTCGTCTTCGTTGACCCAGGCGGCATCGCCCGCATTGGCGGCGTAGGCCAGGTTCATAGCGCGATTAAGGAGTTCAACTTGTGAAAAGGCCAGTGAGGCTTCGGCTTGGTTCTTGACTTTTTCCAGTTCCTCATCGGTAGTTCCGTTCAACACAAAATCCTGCACCAAATTCTCGATAGCTTCGTCGGCAACCTCCATCGTGACGCCTGGATTGAGGTTGCCTTTGATGATGAGCAAGCCGGGGTCGAGCGAGGGAATCACACTAGCCGTCACGCTATTGAACAGCGGTATGTTTTTTAACAAAGCCTGATACAGCCGCGAAGACTTGCCGCGCCCCAGAATATCGCTGATGAGGTCGGCCTCGTGGTAATCAGAGTCGTAACGAGCAGGGATGTGGTAGGTTTTGACAATGGAATTCAGCGGCACAGCGGCAGAAGTTTCCAGCTTGCGAGCCACTGTTTGCTGCGGCTCTCGCGGTACATTGCGGACATAAGGCTCACCCGCCGGAATGGGCGCAAACCACTTATCGGCCAACGTTCGCACCTGCGCCAAGGTCACGGCTCCAGCCACAACCAGTACGGCATTATTGGGTCGGTAGTACTTGAAGAAAAAATCCTTCACGTCGTCGAGCGTGGCGCGTTCGATGTGTTCGATGTCTTTACCGATGGTGGCCCAGCGGTAGGGATGCGTGGTATAGGCCAGCGGGCGCAGTTTTAGCCACAGGTCACCGTAGGGCTGGTTGAGGTATCGTTGCTTGAACTCCTCTATGACCACTTTTCGCTGCACTTCCAGCACTTCGGGATCGAAGGACAGGCTCATCATCCGGTCAGATTCCAGCCAAAAGGCCGTTTCGACGTTGTCAGCCGGGAGCGTGAGGTAGTAGTTGGTAATATCGGGCGAGGTGAAGGCGTTGTTCTCGCCGCCAACGGACTGCACAGGCTCGTCGTAGGTGGGAATATGCTGCGATCCGCCAAACATCAGGTGTTCAAATAAGTGAGCAAATCCGGTGCGTTGTTCGTCTTCGTCGCGCGAACCGACGTTGTACAGAATATTGACGGCGGCCATCGGTGTGGAAAAATCCTCGTGGACAAGTACCTTTAAGCCGTTTTCGAGCGTGAATTGTTCGTAGTGAATCATTTAATAGTAGAGAATGAAGAGTTAACACGGGGCGCCCCAAGGCGTGAAGAGCGCAGGATGCCTCGGACTGACAATCAACAAAACTAGGGGTAGAACCCGTCACAAACAAACCTTTGCCAACGTTTTCAATCCATTATGGCCTTTCGCTACATTTTTCTTCTCAGCCTGGTTTTGCAGTTAGTCCTGCGATTGCACGTGCAAGCCCAAATACTGGCCGATAAGGAAACGATGCAATCCATTCAAACGGGCATCGATCATATTTATAACTACGAGTTTACGGAGGCCGATGCCGTGCGGCGGACCTTGCAAAGTCGCTATCCTGGCCATCCGGTAACGTACTTCATCGCGGCTTTTCAGATGTACTGGCAGTATTTGCCCATCAAGGACAATAGAGCGAAAGTCGGCGAGTACATTCGCAACCTCGACCAATGCCTGGCGGCGGTTGAAAAGCAGTATGGCAAAAACAGCGGACATCCCGAGGCCGTATTTTTTCGATTGGCGGCACGTGGGTACTTGGCCTTGATGTACAACTACCAAAATGAACTCCTGAAAGCGGCCGGGGAAGGCCAAAAGGCGTACAGCAATCTAACCGAGGCTCTGAAACTCACCGACCAAAACCCGGAGTTTCTCTTTGTGGCGGGTACGTATAACTACTACGTGGAGGCTTACCCCGAAGACCACGCGATCGTGCGGCCGCTAATAATTTTTTTTAAAGACGGCAACAAGAACCTGGGCTTAAAGCAACTGGATTTAGCTACCAGAAAAGCGGTTATCACCAAAGCGGAAGCCGCCTATGTCCTGGCCCAAACCTACCTCGATCACGAGTCCCGGCCCGATTTGGCCACGAGATATACCAGTCAGCTTGTTTCAGACTACCCTAACAATTCCATTTTTCGCATGGTTCACATCCAGTCGCTGCTGCTCGCCGGGCGCTATGCGGAAGCGGAGCGCGAACTGCCCGAACTCAGAAAGCTGAAGAGCGGCTTTTTCCCCATCACCTGGCATTTCTTCGACGGTTATTTACAAGAAAAAAAGTATCGCAACGACTCTGCCGCTCAGAACCATTATCTTACCGCTCTAAAAACCCCGCACGACGCCCAATACACCAAGGAATACCACGCGATGGCGTACGCCGGACTAGCCCGCATCGCCGACCGCAGCGGCAACCAATCGAAAGCGAAGGAATACTATAAAAAGTGTCTGGATTTGGCGGATTACAAGTCAGTGAGGAGGGAGGCGAAGGAGTATTTGTGAAGGAGAGGCAAAGTTCCAAAGCGCGGCGCCCCGTGGCGCAAGAAGGCACAAAGTGAAAATGACCAAAGAAGAAAAAATCGTTGCCGCCCGCCTGAAGCTCCGGGATCGGTTCGAGGAAAAGATGCGTAATACCCCATCGGTGGCGGATGATCAGCCGCAAGGAACGGGTTCGGACAATCGGCACGGCATGCCTAAACTACCCGTCGGGCAGTTTGAGACAGAAAAGTGGCCTGTTTTAGATTTAGGGTATAAGCCAGATATTTCACTGGAACGCTGGCGACTGTACGTAGGCGGCGAGGTCGAGAATCCCGTGACGCTGAAATGGAACGAATTCATGGAACTACCCCAAACCCAGGATGTCAGCGATTTTCATTGTGTGACGACCTGGTCGCGGATGGATGTACCGTGGGTGGGAGTCAGGATGCTGGATTTGGCCGCGTTGGTGCAGCCGAAGGAAACGGCTACCCACATAATGTTTTACGGCTACGATACCTACGCGACCAATTTGTCGCTGGAAGAAGCACTCAAACCGGACGTACTTTTGGTTCACACCGCCGACGGACAGCCGCTGACCCGCGACCACGGCGGTCCGGCGCGAGTCGTTACGCCGCAGCTTTACGCCTGGAAAGGCGCGAAATGGATCAAACGCATTCATTTTATGGCGCAGGATAAACCCGGTTTCTGGGAAGGACGGGGTTATTCCAACACGGCGTATCCGTGGCGAAATGATCGGTATTCAGATTAATTTTGAAAGTTGGAATTCGGGATTTTTTCAAACAGCTGGGTTTCTTATGAAAATAAAATTACTCCTTGACGAACTGGAAGAAAAGGATTTGCTCGGCTCTGCTCAGCGAACGGTGATTGAAATGCACGAGGAAGAGAAGCCCGTTTCCCTATTCATTTTTTTGCGAACGCTGCTTTACATTTCTATCTCCGCCCTTGTTGGCGGGTTAGGTGTTTTGATTTATCAGAACATAAATACCATAGGCCATTCGATATTAATTGGCCTGATTGCCCTGGCTACGACGGGCTGCTTTTTTTATATTCTCAAAAACGGTGTCGCCTATCGCCCGAGAGGGTAGAACAATCTGCTCCCTATCTTGACATCGTGCTGCTGCTGGGCTGTCTATTGTTCCTGGCTCTGGAGGGATATGTACAGTATCAATACGAAATCTTCGGCACTCGTTACGGACTGGCTTTGATTATTCCGGCTATCCTGTTTCTCTTTCTCGCTTACCGCTACGACCACCAGGGGGTACTTTCGCTGGCTATCACAGCACTAGCCTCGTGGGTCGGACTTTCCGCTACACCCAGCAAACTGTTAGTCGAAAATGATTTTTCCGATCCCGAGGTGATTCGCAATGCTATTATTTTTGGGGCGGTGATGATTATAGGTTCGTGGTTCATTAAAAGACGACACATCAAAGCGCATTTTACCTACACCTACATTTTATTGGCCGGGACGCTCTATTTATCGGCTTGCCTGGGCGGAATGTTCAATCAGGATCGCTGGCAGTTGATTTTCGGGTTGCTATTGGCACCAGGTTGTTGGTATTTATACAGAAATGCCCTGGAAGAAAAGTCGCTACTCTTCCTTTTGTTAAGCACAATATTCGCCTACATCGGCTTCAC
>NZ_JBGSXF010000675.1:0-3724 GCF_041751555.1 Persicitalea sp.
CAATATATCCAGCCCGCGCGAAAACTGCTCATCGGTGATGACCAGGGGCGAAAGGATACGGATGATGTTTTTGTAAGTACCGGCACTGATGAGGATCAGGCCGCGCTCGGCGCAGCCTTTTACGATTTCATTGCAGAGGTCACCGTCGGGTTCGATAGGGCTGCCGTTTTTGACAAACTCAATGGCATTCATGGCCCCAAAACCCCGCACCTCACCGATGGCGGGGACTCGTTCCTGGAGTTTTTCAAAACGCTCCATGAACATATTCCCGATTTCTACGGCGCGCGCGTTCATGTTAATCTCCTTCATGTATTTTATGGTCGCCAACGATGCCGCGCAGCAAATCGGACTACCGATGTAGGTGCCGCCGATGGTACCCGGCCCGGCTGCGTCCATGACTTCTGCCTTGCCGACAACCGCTGCGATCGGTAGCCCCGAACCCATCGACTTGGCGTAGGTGCTAATGTCGGGCTGCACACCGTATTCCTGCCAACTTGCCCAGTTGCCGGTGCGGGCAAATCCACATTGTACCTCATCGAGGACAAGCATGATGCCGTGGCGGTCGCAGTAGGCGCGGAGACCTTCAAGGTAGCGTTTCGGCGCGGCGTAGAAGCCGCCCTCTCCCTGAATGGGTTCCAGGATAATGGCCGCTACGCTCTCGGGAACGACTAGATTATGGCCACTGTCGTCGAGGCGGCGCAGTTCCTGATCGACGAAATCGTCCAGGCTAAGGCCGTTACCGTAACGATAATAATTGGGAAAAGGCAAGCGGTACACCTCCGGCGAGAAGGGGCCGCAGTCGATTTTGTAGTTGATTTTGCTGGTGAGCGTCATCGCCATCATCGTCCGGCCGTGGTAGGCGTCGGTGAAGCAGATCACAGCCGGGCGCTTCGTAGCCATGCGGGCAATTTTGATGGCGTTTTCCACCGCTTCGGCTCCCGTACTGACGAGCATAGCCTTCGTGCGCTCGCCGTGGGGCAAGATTTCACAAAGCTGTTCGCAGAGTTCGACATACGGCTCGTAGGTCACGACGTTGAAGCTGGTATGCAAGTACTTGCCTGCCTGCTCGCGAATAGCGGCCACCACAGGTTCGGGACAATGCCCGGCGTTGACGACGCCGATGCCGCCCGCAAAGTCGATGAGTTCTTCGCCGTCTTCGCTAATGATGATCGCGCCCTTGGCATCGCGGACGGTGCCGGTGTTGAACACGCCAACGCCGTTGGCTACGGCGTTTCTTCTTCTTTCGAATAATTCTTGGGATTTGGTGGTTTCTGCTACCATTAAGTTAAAGGATAATAGTTTGTAAATCGATTTTTACAAAAAACGAGTCAACTCTCTTAGAGTTTTCTCTTTCAGGAAATTAGATTGGTTCTAAAGTACGTAGAATTGGAGTTGCTCTACGTTGAAACTCAATTAGAAAAGTTCTTCGTAGCGCAAGAGCTTCATAATTGAAAAATAAAAAAACTAGGAGCAGCTTCCCCGGCCGAGGCGTTTTTTATTCAGAAGAAGGCAACGGAAGGCGGGTAGGCTGATAAGCGGTGAATTTTTACGCATAAAGGTAATCGGGCACTAGTCTGCTTTTCTTCAAATATAGGGAAAATAGGTGGCAAAAGAAAATTATGACTGAACTAACCTACCCCGCAAACGTTGTATTTGCCAATCCTAATCCCAATCCAGGAGCCGTTAACCGTTAGCCGCCACGGGGCGTCCCGATTGACCGTTGACCCCAAAAAATAAGTTACTTTATAGTAAAAGACATCATGTTCAATCTCGACTTCAATTCCATATCCGAATCCACGCCCGGCCCAAAATGGCAGAAGCTTTTCAACCTCCATTGGCCCGCTTACCGTGCCTGGTTCGAATCCAAAGGCGTAGCTCATAATCCTGACCTTGCTACCTCGGTGGCCGAACTCGAGCGCTACATGCCCGAGTTGATGCCCACTTACCGCCGCCTGTGCGAACTGGCGGGCAACGATCCCATTGCCGCGCGTTTCCTGACTGGCTGGCAGCCGCCCGCCTATATCTCGGGCTGTTCCCAAGTCGTGACGCAAAACCCGCCGCAGCTTGTTCGTAACTACGACTACCACCCCAACCTGAGCGAAGGTACCGTTTTGCACAGCGCCTGGAATGGCAAGCAAGTAATGGCTATAGGCGACTGTCTTGCGGGTGTCGTTGATGGGATCAATGAAGATGGATTGGTGGCTTCGCTTACCTTTGGCGGACGTAAAGCTGTAGGTAAAGGCTTCGGCATTCCGTTCATTTTGCGCTACGTGCTGGAATTTTGTAGTAACGTCGAGGAGGCCGTCGAAGTGCTGGTGCGCACCCCCTCGCACATGGCATACAATATAATGGTATTGGATAAAAGCGGGGCTCACAAAATGCTGCAAATCTCCCCCGATCACGCGGCGGTTGTGACCGACGCCTTGGTATCGACTAACCACCAAGGCGAGGTCGATTGGCCGGAACACGCTGCCTTTTCCAAGACAATCGAGCGGGAGCGGTTTCTGCTGGAATTGCTAAGGGTGACCAAGCCCGATGCCGAAATGGCGATACAGACTTTCCTGCACTCGCCACTCTACGCCCGCCGCTTCAACGAAGGCTTCGGTACGATCTACACGGGGGTTTATCGTCCTACGGAAGGTGCTATGGAACTCCGCTGGCCGGGGCAGACGCTCCGCCAAACCTTTGCCGATTTCCGCGAGGGCGTGACCTCGATTAACTATTCTGAGAAAGCTCCGGCCATTCCGGTTCCCGGTCAAAAAGGCAAAACGCAGGAAGTTCCCGATTACGTCCCCACCGCCACTGATGATTTCTGGACGCAGTACGGACAGGCTTGGGCATCGGGCGACCCGGCCGTCATGGCCAAAAATGTGGCCCAAGCCGTGTTGAACGCATCAGGTAAGACCGATGATGCCCGGCTTACCGAACTTCTGGAACTCTTCACCTCTGAAACCAAAAAGCGCGGTCAGGTGCCGTGGGAAATGCTGGCGGATTTATGGGAGGAGTAGAGAGGAAGGGAGGAAGGATGAAAGGAGATTTGCGTATTTAGGGGAAATTGTATTTTCCGCTTGAAATGCCGATGTTTGGGCGTTTTTCTGTGATTCTTGCCGAACTCTGTTTGGAGTTTTGGTCAGAATGCAGAAGAACGCCCATTTTCAATTCCGAACTCTGTACTTAGTACCCTGACTCATAAACTTTCAACTCATAAACTCTTGAAACGTCTCGCACTGCATTGGCAAATCCTTATTGGTATGGCGGCCGGAATATTGGCCGGGTATCTTTTTTCTCGCTTCGATTGGGGTAGTGATTTCGTGGTGGCCTGGATCAAGCCCTGGGGTACTATCTTTATCAACCTGCTGAAACTCATTGCCATTCCGCTGATCGTGGCGTCGCTCATCAAGGGTGTATCCGATCTGGACGACATCCGCCAACTTTCGCGACTCGGCACCCGAACGCTGGGGCTTTACATACTAAGTACTTTGATTGCTGTGTCGCTGGGTTTGCTGGTCGTCAACTTGGCGCAGCCGGGTAGTTTTATCGAAGAAGCCACGCGCAGTGACCTTATGGCGAGCTTTGGGGTAAGCGCCGAGCAAAACGTGGGCCGTGCCGCCGAGAACCAGAACAAAGGTCCACTAAGTGCCTTGGTAGATGTGGTACCGGACAACGTCATCGGGGCCGCCGCTTCCAACGGCAATATGTTGCAGGTAATTTTCTTCGTAGTCTT
>NZ_JBGSXF010000676.1:0-11247 GCF_041751555.1 Persicitalea sp.
GGGCCAGCACTGGCGCAGCTTCGACGGCAAGGAGTTGTGCGGTAGTATTGATGGGGTAATGGGAGAAAAGCGCGGGCAGAGCGTCGTCAGCCTGACGGCCCACGAGGGGGGACACAGTGAGGTGGCGGGCTACTACGACGGCAAGAAAGAATCGGAGAAGCCCGTAGTGACGGCGTACTTCGAGCAGGTCGGGCCGCTGAAAGACGGTTATACTTTTGACGCGCTACACACCTTCCCGCGCAACCGCAACGGCGGCCCGGCTGGAGCTGATCGACCAGCGCGGGGGCGCGTACATGGCGCAGGTCAAGGGCAACCAGGCTGTGCTGCTTGAAGACTGTCGGCTGATCCATCAGCACCTGCCGGCCGAGTGTTCGGGCCAACAGTGCGAGAAGGGGCACGGCCGCGTCGAGACACGCCGGGCGCGGGGATACAGCCTTGACAAGTCGAGCCTAGCGACGCGCTGGAAAGATGCGGGTATTGTCTCCCTGCTAGTCATAGAACGGGGGCGCTACAACACCAAGACACAGAAGCAAAGCCGCGAGACAGCCTACTGGGTGAGTAACCAAGCACTTGACGGACAGAAGTTTGCTAAACTGGCCGAAGCAGCCCGAAGGCACTGGGCCGTCGAAGTACACCACCACATCCGCGACGTGCAGATGGGCGAGGACAAGATGGTGGCCAGGAATGCCAAGGAGGCCAGGGTACTCGCCGGCTTTATCACCATGGCGACCAATATGCTAGTGTCGGCCAGCCGAGATCAAAGTATATCAGAATTGAGGGAAAAATTGACCAGAAATCACGCACTGGTCAACCCGCTTTTTAAACGAAATTAATTTTTATGAACAAGCCCTGGTTAGGCTTCAGAGCCTCTGTCTACTCCGAAAATAATTACATGCCGCTTCATTTCCGCATGACTAGGCCCTTACCCTCCATTACGTGTTAAAAGCACGTCAGTCACTTCGCCGCTGCATTCGTTGTGGCCCGCGCAGATGGAGAATGGGAGCGACCCGCGGCAAGTCTCTTTTCCAACCGGGATCAGGATGGGGTGCAATCTAACGATTGGCCGGATGACTTAAACAGCCAGTAGCCTTTCATCGGATACATTGGAGAACTTCCGAAGGCTTGTCCGGCAGGACGCGCCAGTACCTGCTGTGTTAGCCGGGAAGCGACCATACAATCCTGACACCTTTAGACCAGAAAGGCCGAGGGATGCGGTTTAAGGCCAAAGTGTAGCTATTCACCCTCGGGGCTTCACTGTTTGTAAATAGTGCCGTTCTTCATCACAAAAGTGACTTTCTGCAAAGATGAAACGTCCTGTAAAGGATTGTCCTTCACCGCGATGATGTCGGCAAACTTACCGGGTTCAATGCTACCGATTTCGTCGCTCATGCCCAGTACTTTGGCGTTGGTGACGGTGGCAGATTGGATGGCTTCGACGGCGGGCATGCCCCCTGCCACCATGTAGATAAACTCCTTCGCATTGTAGCCGTGCGGGTAAACGCCCGCGTCAGTACCGAAGGCGATGTTGACACCCGCTTTGTAAGCCTTAGTAAAAGTAGCCTGGATCTTCGGGCCGATGGCAAGTGCCTTAGGCGTCACCAAAGCCGGGTAGTAGCCCGGGATTTTGGCCGAGTCGGCGGCAGTCCGCCCTGCTATGATCGTCGGTACGTAGTAAGTACCGTATTCTTTGAATAGAGCGATGGCCTCATCGTCCATGAGGGTGCCGTGTTCGATCGTCTGGACGCCAGCTCGGATGGCGCGTTTCATGCCCTCGGCCCCGTGGGCGTGGGCGGCTACGTTGAAACCATAGTCTTTGGCGGTTTGTACGATGGCTTTCATCTCCTCGTCGGTGAACTGCGGCCCCTGTCCATCTTTGGCGTTGGAAAGTACCCCGCCCGTGGCGGTGATTTTGATCACGTCCGAGCCGTCATTGTAGCGCTGGCGGATGGCCTTACGGGCGTCGTCCACGCCGTTGATTACGCCTTCCATCGGGCCGGGATCACCCATCAGGTCGCGGCGGTAGCCGTTGGTCGGGTCGGCGTGGCCGCCCGTGGTAGCGATAGATTTTCCCGCCGTGATGATGCGGGGGCCGTCTGTGATTCCGCGGTTGACAGCGTTTCTCAGGGCGATGTTGACGCCGCTGCCGCCCAGGTCACGCACAGTGGTGAAGCCAGCCATAGGGGTAGTTTTGGCGTATTTAGCCGTCTGAAAAGCCACATCGGGTGGATTCTGAGTATAGCGGTCGTAAGAACCGCCCCGCCGGGTTTCGTTTTCGAGGTGGACGTGCATGTCGATCAGACCGGGCAGGACGTAGCTGTCTTTCAAATCCACGACCTTTTCGCTACCCGAAGTACGTGCGTAGCCTTTCTCAACGGCAGTGATTTTGTTTTTCTCGACCACGATAGTCATCTGTGGTTGCATGGTGCCTTGTTTAGCATCGAAGAGGTTGCCACAATGGGTCACCGTACGCTGTGCAAAGCTGGTGGTCAGACTCAATGTAAAAAGAAAGAGCGTAAGAATTTTTCCCATAAAAACTGAAAGGCGGTGCTCGATAAAAAGACTCAGGCAAGATACTGCAAATAATGTTTTTCAGAGAAGAACAACATGTATGTTCTCGATTATTGAAATAAAAATCTGACTGACAATAGGTACACAACAACCACAACTGAATAATGATTTAGAAATAAAATGTTGATTTACAGGCTAAAACGACTTTGAACTCCGAATTTTGAACCTTGAACATCACACAAACTAATCCAACCACCCTAATCAAGACGTATATGAACCCGGAACAGCAGTTTGAGCGGTACCCTCGCCCTCTGCTCCTAGTCCGTAACTCGCCTTATGCGAAAGGCGACTCACGGCACATCTGATCGGAAACAGTAGCTATGCAGGCCTGCGGCTTCTTTTTCCTGGTGCGAAAATGCATTGGAAGAACGTGTTCTTTCAGAAAAATGATTAGATTGCCCCTCTCAAAAAAAACGTTTCTAATCCTTGGCTATCCACGAACCAAACTACTCGGAAGAAGAATTGGTGGCCTCGCTGAAACAGAATGACCGGACGGCGTACGAGTACCTGTACGACAACTATTCCGGGGCATTGTTCAGCGTGATCTCCAAAGTCTTGCGAGACAACGAGAAAGCGGAAGACGTCATGCAAGACGCCTTTCTGAAGATATGGAAGAATATCTCCTCGTATGATCCCGACAAAGGGCGGCTTTTCACCTGGATGCTCAACATCGCGCGAAACAGTGCGATCGACGCCGTCCGGTCTGAGAAGCGCAAGCCCGGCATGGATGATATTACGGAGAACCTCGACCGCACCGATCAGAACGCTACGTATCAACCCTCCCCCTCGACGCTGGATTTGAAAGCACTGGTGGACACTTTACGACCCGAAAGGAAAATTTTATTGGACTTGGTTTACTTCCAGGGGTACACTCAGGAGGAAGCCTCGAAAGAGCTCGACGTACCTTTGGGCACGGTCAAATCACGCATCAGAACCGCGTTGAAGGACCTTAAACATTATTTTAAAATATGAATATCTCAGCCTACATAGATTCAGGAATCCTGGAAGAGTACGCGCTGGGTATTGTCTCTCCGCAGGAAAAACAGGAAGTCGAATGCCTCACTCAGGTTTATCCCGAGTTGAAGGCCGAACTCGAGCTAGTTGAAAAAGCACTTGAACAATACGCTCTGCAACACGGAGTACCCGTACCCGGCCGGGTGAAAGATACTATTTTCACCCAAATGAAGTTTGGCCCGGCAGCCTCTGCTGCGGCAGCCGATGCTTCACCCGCTGACATTAAAGAAGAAGGAAGAACGATTGAATACGATACGACACCGATTCAGGAAGATGCACGCGTTACGCGACCGCTTTGGGGAACGTTGGGAATAGCCGCTTCCGTTCTGCTTGCCATTTTTGGCGCGTGGGCAGCTTACCAGTACAGCACCACCCGCAGCGAGAACGAACAACTGGCTGTCGAGGTCGAGAACCTCAATGAGCAGACGAATACGCTGCAACAAAGAGCCGAGTATAACGAAGCTCTGGCGGCCAACTACCGCAACCCGGACGTAAAAATTGTGAATATGCCAGGCTTGGAAAAAGCGCCTGACAGCGAGGTAGTGGCCCTTTGGAATCAGAAAACCAATGAAGTACTACTCGATGTGCAGAATTTGCCCGCGCCACCTACCGGAAAACAGTATCAGCTGTGGACGATTGTAGACGGGAAGCCCGTGGATATGGGCATGCTAGACGACGATTTCATGGGGAAGTTGCTGAGAATGAAAGCGAGTTCACCCAACGCAGCGGCCTTTGCAATCACGCTTGAGGATGACGGTGGAAAGCCCAGTCCAACGATGGAAGAAATGGTTGTGATGGGCAAAGTGTAGGGGCGGCTCATCAGCGAATCATTATCCGCTGTACCTGCGTGGTGTCCTGCGTTTCTATTTTCAAAAAATAGATTCCCGCTGGCACAGCGGGTGAAATCTGAAGAATAGGTAATCCAATAATCCCGCTGTCCGTGAGGTCAGCGGGAATTTTTTTGCCCTGCGTGTCGATCAAATGGTAGTCAAAATCCAGTGGAAGATCGATGCGCAGGTAGATGGGTTCGCCTACTTGAGCCGGGTTAGGGAAGGCGGTCAGAGCCGACGGACTGTCGCCGCTGAATACCGCAATGACCGGGGAGTAGTGGATACGACCTGATTGATCACGCAGCCGAAGCCGATAGTAGGTGCTGCCGGGCAAAGGCTGGCCGTCGGAGAAAGAGTAAAGGCTGGAAGAATTCCTGTCGAAGGCAAGCGGGATGTCGCCCAGGGACAGAAAATTCACTCGATCCTCGCTACGCTCGACGGTGATTTGGCTCAGATCGGGATGGGCGGCGAACAGTGCGTGAAGGTCCAACCGACCATCGTTCGTTTGCGTTTCAATCGACTTGACTACCTGTGGCACTGGCAGCCCGTTTTTCACCTGAAACACTTCGGAGACATTCCCAGGCCGGGTAGGATTCTGGGCGACTACCCGCAACCGGTAACTACCCTCGGCCAGCGCGGCGGGTAGCGTTACCCGCAGCGGATTTTGCGGACCTGAACCGACGATGGCCAGAAAATTGCCCGCTTCGTCGAGCAACTGCGCTTCCATCCAGAGTGTGAAGACGTCCCGTGCGTAGTAAGGCAACAGAAACGACTGGCCGGGAGAAGCTGCTCGTGGCACCACGCCTGTGAGTAGGAGACTACTGGAGGTGTAAGCTGGTATCTGGCTGAAAAAAGCATCCGATAAGCTGCGATTCCAGGCCGTTGCCATCTGGGACAAGCCCTGCGTTCCGCCCCTGACGTTCTCGAAATGGCCGTGCGCAGGGCGCGGCACCTGAATGGTGTCGCCCGTCGGGCCGCCCCACACGCGCAGGCCGGGTGTTTGGGCCAACTGAATCTGCGCCTCGATCACGGGCAAATATGAGTCGGGGGCGTTGTAGCTGACGCTGCTGAGTGCAACGGCCCAACCGATGACCCGCCCGAAATCCTGATTGGTTTTCTCGATCAGCCTTCGGATATTTTGGTAGTAATCTGCCTTAGCTATTTTCAGATGCACGGCGTCATTTTCACCGTGAAACCACAGCACCGACCGCAAACCAAGCCAGGAGTGGTAGTAGCGAAGGGTGTTGATGAAGTTGCTGTACGGCTGGCGGTTGGGCCAGTCCTTGCCTACATAGATATTGCGCGTATTTTGACCGTTGGCTGTTTCCCGCCAGTTGACGGAGTTGGCGGCGGCCCAGCCCGCGTTCATGAACAGCACCGGAACGCCCAGCCGCGCCACCAGCAACGAACCCAACTCGCCCCAGTACCAGGCCGACTCGCCGGAGGGATAAATTCGGTTAGCCGCTTTTAGTGGTTCAAAATTTGGGGCGGGCATCGGCTCGTCAGGGGCGACAGTGATATTCTCGTTGTTGAGGTTTTTATTTAAAGAATTGAAGGAAACCACTTGTTCCACCGCGTCCTTCGCTCCTAAGTTGGGTAACCCCATCGCGTTTGAGTGTCCGGCGATCAGGAATACTTCACCGATGCCCACGGGTTGTACCGAAGCAGATTCTGCGACCTCTCCGCCAAAAAAGCCCCTGATTTCCAATTGGTACCAGCCGCCTTGGGCTTGTAGGGAACCGAGGAAGATACCCTGCCGCCCCTGAATCGAAAGTGTGGCCCAGGTACCTCCCTCTCCGCCGTTGGCTGGAAACGGCACCAGCCGCGCTTCGAGTTTGTCATATGGGAACGTGAGAGTACCTCCAACCTGAAGCGTTCCCCGATTATTTTGGTCTCGCTGGATGACGGTATTTTTTTGAGGGGAAGAAACGTAGATTTTTGCGTAGGTACCCTCTGTCCCTAAGCCCAGGAAAAGTAAAAGCACGTAAATTTTATTCATAGGAATTGGTTTTCGAAAGTGACGCGGCTAAGGAGAATCGAAGGCCATAACGATCAACTCGAAAGCAGACATCGCCAATAAGCTGACGACCATATACGAATCGGAGATGTACTGGTAAACGCTTATGTATCTGCTTTCCTTGCGGGTGGCATTCTGCAACCAGAAATACCCACCGACCTGGACTATAATGAGCAAATAAAGTATGGCGAAGTTCTTGAAGTCCATAAGATTATGAATTCGTTTGTCATTTTACCAATATTAAATAAAAGTATAGCAGAGCCAAAATTTAAAATTCTAATTTTTCTGCTGTCCGCGGGAAACTATTGCCTAATTTCGGTGTTTCAACATCTATCAATAAACGCTCGTTCCAAAGGTTACGATTGTAATCAACTATTTGTTAGTATATTATAATCGTTTGATGAGGTACAAAAAACGTGTTTGTGGTATTCCCTCTCCATATGTGTTCACGTGTATTTCTAGTTGTCCTATTGTTGTTTGGCAGTACTTTCCTTCGTGTTCAGAGCCAGAGTACCCTAGTCAATACATTGGATTCTTCCGCGACTCTGGAAGAGTGCATTCAATACGCGCTGGCGCATCAGGTGGACATCCGGCAGGCACAACTTGACGAGCAAATAGTAGACCGCACCATCAAAAGTCGCCTGGCCGACTGGTACCCGCAGATCGGCCTGACGTATAACATTCAGCATTACCTACAGCTTCCTGTCCTGCTTTTCCCTGACCTGAACAATCCGACGGGTCCGCGCCGCGAAATCCGCACGGGCGTTGCCAACTCCTCTACCGCCGCGTTGTCACTGAACCAAACGATCTTCAATCGAGACGTATTACTGGTCAACCGCACTTCCCGTGATGTGCTGTACCAAGCCGCGCAAAATACGGCCAACCAAAAAATCAATGTTACGGTGGACGTCAGCAAGGCATTTTACGATTTGCTCCTCACCCGGCAGCAGCAAGCTATTCTCAAAGCTCAGATCGAGCGATTGGCTCGCAACCTGAAAGATGCGACCAACCAATTCAAGAGCGGCATCGTGGATAAGACTGACTATAAGCGTGCCACCATTGCCCTCAACAACGCCAACGCCCAATTACAGCAAGCCCGCGAGCAGACCGTGGCGCGGGAAGCGGTTTTGAAAAATCAAATGGGTTATCCGGTGGAAAAGTCCTTGACAATAAACTACGATAGTACACGTCTGGAACTGGATGCCGTACTTGATACGAACCAAGTCGTCAGCTACCAGAATCGCATTGAGTACCAGCGACTGCAAACCCGCCGCAGTCTGTTGCGCTCCGAAATCGACTATGCCCGCTGGAGTTTGCTGCCAACGGTTTCGTTTTTCCTGAATTATAATCTGAACTACCAAAACCAGGATTTTGCACAACTCTACAGCCGCGCTTTCCCGAACTCACTATTCGGCCTGACGCTCGGCTACCCGATTTACCAGGGCGGTAGGCGACGGCAAAACATCCGCATCGCCGAATTGCAATTCGAGCGTTCCGACATCGACGTGACAGGCCTGAGTAACGACATCGACGCCGAGTATCAGCGGGCGTTGTCGCAGTACAAAAGCAACTGGATAAACTACCGAAACCTGCAAGAAAACGTAGCACTCGCCCGCGAGGTGTACGACATCATTCAGTTGCAGTATAAGTCGGGTGTGAAAACCTACCTGGACGTCCTGATTTCGCAGACCGATCTGCGGACGGCGGAGTTGAATTTTGTCACTGCCCAGTACCAGACGATTAGTAGCAAAATTGATGTGGAGCGAGCGCTCGGCCTCATTGCCCCCTAACTCCCAATACAACTTCCCGAAAGACTTGCCGTCTGGCCTTTAATTTTCAGGAAGTGCTAAGTAAATATATATGATGAGAAATAACCGACTGATTCCATTTGCCTTGCTGGTTCTGCTCTCAGCATGCGGTGGTAAGGAAGAGAAACCCAAGCTACCTACCGAAATACCCGTAGCCACGACCAAAGTGGAACGCGGCGTAGCGGTGGCTTACGACGAGTACCCGGCCACGGCGCAGGCTTTGAAGGTAGTGGAGGTGCGGGCCATGGCCAGCGGCTACGTAACAGCCATGTCTTTTCAGGACGGGCAGCACGTGCGCAAGGGACAGCGGCTCTACCAAATCGACCAGCAGCAAATCCAGGCGTCGGTCGATCAGGCCACAGCCAACCTGCGCGTGGCGGAAGCCAACGAGCGCTTAGCCCAGAAAGACGCCGAGCGTTATTTGGAATTGGACAAAAACGAAGCCATCGCCAAGCAGGTACTCGATAACTCCCTGGCTCGACTCGAAACCGCCAAATTGCAGGTGCAGGCCGCGCGGGCCAACGTGCAGCAATCGCGCTCGGGTCTAAAATACACCACTGTCACGGCTCCCATTTCGGGAACCATCGGCATTTCTCAGGTCCAGCTAGGAGCCTTAGTGACCTCCAACCAAACGTTGCTCAATACCCTTTCGACCGACGACCCGATGGCAGTGGATTTTGGCGTGGATCAAAAAGAAATCATGCGCTTTACCAAGCTTTTGCAACAAAAAAACAATCCGCGCGACTCGACCTTCCAACTCACGATGCCCGACGGCAGCAAGTACCCCTTCGCGGGTCGGCTCGAACTACTCGACCGCGCCGTGGATGCCCAGACCGGAACCATCAAAACCCGCCTGGTTTTCCCCAATCCCAACGGAATGCTCAAAGCGGGCATGACCGTCAACGTCCGCGTGAAAACCGACGGCAGCGGTAGTTCCCTGCTCATTCCCAAGAAAGCCCTGGTGGAGCAAATGGGCGAGTACTTCGTGTATGTCGTCCAGGGCGACAGCGTCATTCAGCAAAATGTCCAGACCGGCACCGACATCCGCGACCAGATCGTGATCCGCGAAGGCCTGGAAGAAGGCACTGAAATCGTGACGGAAGGGATTCAGAAGTTGAAGAATGGGAGTAAAGTGAAACGTTAGTTTTGGGGTTAAACGGTTAACGGTTAAAAGGTTAAACGGTGTTTTACGCTGTCAATTCCACCAGCCTGAAGGCCGCGAACCCTTAACCGTTTCACCGTTTGACCCTTAACCCCAATGACAAAGTCGCATGTTTGCAAACCGATTCATCAACCGCCCCATCCTGGCCATCGTTATTTCGCTGGTGATTTTGCTGGTGGGGACTCTGGCGATTATTAGTCTGCCGATTAGCCAGTACCCGGACATTACGCCGCCGACGGTGCAGATTACGGGTACTTACACCGGGGCCGATGCCGCCACGGTAGAGCAGACCGTCACGACGCCCATCGAAACGCAGGTCAACGGCACACCGGGCATGAGCTACTTGTCCAGCAACAGCACTAACGACGGTAGGACGTCGATCAGTGCGGTGTTCGAGGTAGGCACGGACATCAACATCGCCGCCCTGGATTTGCAAAACCGCGTCAGTGTGGCCGCGCCGCAGTTGCCCAGCGAGGTTACGCGTTTGGGGCTGATTGTCAGGAAGCGCAGCCCAAGCATCCTGATGCTGGTGGCGATGTACTCGCCCGACGAAACGCACGGCGTCAATTTTATCAACAACTACGCGAATATTTACGTCAAGGAAGCCCTGTTGCGGGTGAAGGGCGTGGGCGATATTTTTAGCCGGGCCGACGATTTTAGCATGCGTGTCTGGCTGCAACCCGATAAAATGGCGCAACTGGGCATTGCCTCCGCCGAAGTCATTTTGGCTTTGCAAGAACAGAATTTGCAAGTCGCCGTGGGTTCGGTGGGTGCGCCGCCGCAGAACGATGACCAGACTTTTGAGTACACGGTCTTTACCAACAGCCGCTTAACGTCGGCGGAAGAATTCGGCGAGGTCATTGTTCGCACCCGTCCCAATGACGGCTCGCTGGTGTATCTCAAAGACATCGCTAGGGTGGAATTGGGCAAGTTCAGCTACAACAATAACTCCTACGTCGATGGCAAGCGGGCCAGCTATTTGCTGGTATATGAGGCTCCCGGCAGCAACAGTCTTGAAACGGCCCAGGGTGTTTATGAAAAGATGGTCGAGCTGAAAAAATCTTTCCCCAATGACCTCGACTACATGGTGCCCTTCGAGGCGGTGTCGGTGGTGAAAGTGTCAATCGATGAGGTAGTCGAGACGCTGTTTATCGCTCTGCTGCTGGTGATTCTGGTCGTCTTTTTGTTTCTGCAAAGCTGGCGGGCTACGCTGATTCCGCTCTTGGCGATTCCCGTGTCTATCGTGGGTACTTTTATCTTTTTTGTGCCTCTGGGCTTTACCATCAACACTTTGACGATGTTCGGCTTCGTGTTGGCCATCGGCATCGTGGTGGACGACGCCATCGTGGTCGTCGAGGCCGTGCAGCATTACATGGACGAAGAAGGTATTTCAGCCAAGGAAGCGACGATCAAGGCGATGAAAGACATTTCTGGTCCGGTGATTGCGATTGCGCTCATTCTGGCGGCGGTGTTTGTCCCGGTGGGCTTTATTCCCGGCATCGTTGGTCGACTTTATCAGCAATTTGCCATCACCATTGCCATTTCGGTGGCGCTTTCTGCCTTCGTCGCCCTGACGCTGACGCCCGCCCTCTGCGCTTTGCTTTTGAAACCCATGAACCTTAGCGAAGATTCGCGGGGGCTAAACAAATTTTTTTACAAATTTAATAACTGGTTTGGACGGGTGACAGATCGTTATTCCGAGGGCGTCAGGAAATCTATCCGCAAAGCCCCGCTCGTAATCGTCGGGCTGATCTGTCTTTATTTGGCGACGGGTTTTTTATTCAAAACCAAACCCAGCGGCTTCATTCCGCTGGAAGACGGCGGACGGCTTTTCATGACCTACGAACT
>NZ_JBGSXF010000677.1:0-3971 GCF_041751555.1 Persicitalea sp.
TTCCAGCACCGAGCCGCGTTACCGCCAAATCGGCAAGGACTATATTATTGAAGGAATCAAAATCGCCGCCGACGTGGGAAGTCCGATTTTCAGCGGGCCGCTGTACTCCGCCGTGGGCAAGACGCGCATCGTTTCCCCCGATCAGAAGAAGCAGGAACGCGCCTGGTGCGTTGAGATACTGGCGGAAGTAAGCCAAGTGGCCGTTGACCACGGCATTGTGCTGGGTTTGGAACCTTTGAACCGTTTTGAAACGGACATGATCAATACGATGGATCAGGCGATGGCCCTCGTGCAGGAAGTCGATAACCCCAATTTGCGAATCGTGCTGGATACTTTCCACGCCAATATCGAAGAAAAAGACATCCCCGACGCCATCCGCAAACTAGGCAAAGATCTCCTCTGCCACGTACAGGGCAACGAAAGCGATCGCGGAACGCCCGGCACCGCACACCTTGAATGGGAAGGCATCCGCGACGCCCTGGTAGAGATTGGTTATGATGGCGCGATGGTGATCGAAACTTTCGGTCAGCCTTCGGAGGCGTTGGCTCGGGCTACCTGCATTTGGCGGCCGCTGGCGAATAGTGCGGATGAATTAGCGAGTGAGGGGTTGGCTTTTTACAAAAGAATGTATTCATAGAATATGAATTATGAGAACCCACTTAGGTATGGATATTGACGAACAGAAATGGGCCACAGTCGGCCATTTTCTGTTCGTCAATATCTTACTTTTTTACTCAGCGCACATCCAGCACTTTCACCGTCTGGCTCTGCGTGGCCGTACTTACCCGCAAAATCAGCATACCGCCGGAGCCTGCGCCCAAGCCCAGCGTTTGCCGCTCAACTACCCCCGCTTTTTCAATGCTCTGCCGACTGATTGCTCGACCGTTGAAGTCCAGCAGTTGCAAGTCAAGGCGCTGACCCTGCGCCCCGCGAACTTCAAACTCCACCTGGCCCTTGCCCGTCGGGTTGCCCAGCAGCGTCACTTGCAGTTCCCTGTCCGGCTCTTCGGCTAAGGTCCGACGCTCGGCCCCTAGCCGCGAGGAGGATGCGCCACAGGCCGCCAGCCAGCCGTAGCGGAAGCTGACTTGTGGCCTGCCGCCTTGACTAGCCCGCAGGTTGATGGAGGGATTATCGAGGTAAAGCTTGATAGTATAAGGACCGGGTATGGTAGTGGCAACCAGCTCGCTCTGGACATCGAAAGTGATCGGCGAGCCGTCTGTCCCGGCGTAGGTCGGCGTGAAGGTAAGGTTGCGGGCCGCTTCGCCCGGTACTTCCGTGCAGCTCACGCCGCTCACCCCCGTGATGGCGAACTCGCCCGGAACGGGCGGATCGACAGGCGGCGGCGCGGTGCCGCAAGCCGCCAGCCAGTCGTACCGATAGCTAACCCGAGTACCGCCGTCCTGGCTGGCCCGCAGGTTGATGGAGGGATTGTCGAGGTAAAGCTTGATAGTATAAGGACCGGGTGCGGTAGTGGCAACCAGCTCGCTCTGGACATCGAAAGTGATCGGCGAGCCGTCTGCCCCGGCGTAGGTCGGCGTGAAGGTAAGGTTGCGGGCGGCCTCTCCGGGTACTTCCGTGCAGCTTACGCCGCTCACGCCCGTGATAGCGAAGTCTCCAGGTGGCGGTGTCGTAGTGCCGATCACCAAATCACCCGTGGTGGCGGCCCTGGTGCAGCCGTCTTTGGTACACAGGGCGGTCACCCGGAAAGTACCTGGATCAGAAATGGTATAGGAATCACCGCTCCTCCTCCCAATGCCAGGGCCGGAAATCAGAAACTCCAATATGCCCGTGCAACCCGTGGCCGTAACCGTGATGGGCGCACCAGTCGTAGTAGTGCCGGGGGTAACTGTCAGCGTGGGAGGGTCTGGGCAAAGTTCAGTATCCTCGTAAGCCCCCAGGTCTATGGTACCGCCGATGATGCGTGAATTGCCCGCCAAGTCGGTAGAGGTGGAGTTGACCGTGTTGAGGCCCGCGTCGATGGCGGGCGAACCCGCCCGCAGCCGCGTGTCGGTGGCGGAGGCGAAGGGGGAAACCAGCGTGGTGAAATTAGGGTCTAACAAACTTCGGTATCCGGTCACTGACTCATCGAACAACGTATAGGCCGCAAAGATTTGGGTAATCCCGGTCAGCAGCGGCGTAAAATTAAAAAAAGTGTTGGCATCGCCATTGTTCCAAAACACGCAGTTGGTCAGCGAGGGCCGCGTGTCATTAAGCGGGCTGGAAACGTTGTACATCGCCCCGCCGCTAATAGCCGTGTTCCCCTGAAACGAGCAGTTGACGAAAATCGGGCTGCTGTCAATATTGGCAACCGCCCCGCCTTGTCTGTTGGCATTATTTCTCTGCAACGAGCAGTTGACCAGCCGGGGGGCGCTGTTGTCTCTATTAGAGATCGCCCCGCCGTTAAAAGCCGTATTGCTATTCAGCGTGCAATTGATGAGTTGTGGACTGCTTGCCTCATTGTAGATGGCACCGCCGATGGCGGCGGAATTCCCATTGAACGTGCAGTTCCTTACTTGGGCATTGCTGCCGTTTTTGTTTACCATTCCTCCGCCGGAACCGCCAAACAGGGTACCGTAAGGAGCCGAATTGGTCACGAACGAGCAGTTGGAGAGTTGCGGACTGCTTTCGCTGTTATAAATGGCTCCACCTTCGGAAGCCGCATTGCCTTGAAAGAGACAGTTGGTAATCCTGGGGCTGCTGCGGACATTGTACATACCCGCACCAAAAACGTCGGAAGAAGTCGGGTCGTCGGCATTGCCGCCCGTAATCATAAAGCCGTCCAAAAGCGCAATGGAAGTTAAGTTCGCCCCTTCGTTGTTGATCACGTGGTAGCTGTTGCCCGTCCTGGTGCCGTCCCCGTCGATGTCGCCGCTGAGGATCGTTCTGTTGGTGGCCGGGTCGCGGTTGCGGTCGCCGAGGTTCATCTGCCCGCTCGTGAAGCCGCCGTAGATTTCCACACCTTGCTTCATTCTGAAAGAAGCTTCGCGGTCGGTTGCGGTGGTCGTAGGCTTGTAGGTGCCGGAGGCTACCCAGATGTGGTCGCCGGCAGTGGCGGCACTCAGGGCAGTCGTCAGGCTTTTGTGGGCCGTGGCCCAAGAGAGGCCGTCGCCCGTGTCATCGGGGCGGCTGGCGTCCACGTAGCGTGTGCTTGCAGCCGAAGCGGGCGCGGCCAGCGCGCACAGCAGGAATAAGAGCAGTAGTTTTCGCATGACAATCAGGATTTAGGTGAAAGGTTCGATGACAGGTGGTTCTTGCCATCGGTCATAAATTACTGGTTGTCAATTTAATGAAAAGATAGATACGCTGAAAAAAAATTTATTTTACGGTCGCTTTTAGAAGTAATTTGTATTTTGCGATAGGGTTCTTGCAAAGAAATAATTGCTTGAAAAACAATTACTCAAATCAAGGCTATGGAACATAGACTCGTCGTTGCGTTGCTTCTAATCACTTCTGTTGGAAGAAATTCACCCGCTTTCGGGCAAAGCAAAAAGGCATCCGCGACGCCCTGCAAGAAATCGACTACTACGGAGCGATGGTGATCGAGACTTTCGGGCAGCCCTCGGAGGCGTTGGCGCGGGCTACTTGTATTTGGCGTCCGCTGGCGAATAGTGCCGATGAGTTGGCGAGTGAGGGGCTGGCGTTTTATGAGGGGATGTTCTCGTAAAAATTAATAAATTTGCGAACTGGTACCTATCAATTATTTAAAAGCGAAAATTGGGCAATGAGAAGTGGCCAATTGTCCTATAACATCATTTCCCAGACCTTTCGACGTAGTAGGTCTGTGGGGACACCTAGAGTATATACACAAATAAAAGCCACTAGATCTAAACATCCGATTCCGTGAGTTGTGCACCCATAGCACTAGCAACAGAGGGGTTGTAGGCACATATCATACGGTGAAATAAATATCTTGACAAATATTTTCAATTCTATAAAATTCTGACTTCCAGTCTATTGAAAAGATGTGTATA
>NZ_JBGSXF010000678.1:0-12035 GCF_041751555.1 Persicitalea sp.
TAAATTCAGGATCGGCCAGCGAACTGCGGTTCGACCGCCACTTGGTGAGCAGAATCCGGTTTTCGATGACCTCGTAGTTGATTCCGACGGGCGTCAGCAGTTCGTCCAAAACCGCCGAAAGCTTGCGGTTGGTCACGTTCAGCGAGATGCGCTGACCCGACTGGATGCGGGTGCTATAGACGAATTTTACTTTGGCCTCCCGCTCGATTTGACGGAGGGCGTCTTTTAGTTCGAGGTTCTTTTGGTTTAGCGTAATGGTGCGGTTCAGCACCTCCTGAGCGTGGGTATCGTGCGCCAGGGCGATGCTACCGAATAGCCCGAGTAAGAGCATTTGTGATAAAGTGATTTTCATAACCTTCCACAAGTTTCTGTGAATTGGTAGGTTTTTTTTCATAATTTTAAAAGTTTTTTAATTGGTAAAAGGATTGGAAAACAGCACACTCCCACAGATTAGCGTTTGTGGGTGGATGCACGATTGGGCCGGGAATGTTCGCAGCATTTCCGGCTTTTTTCAACAGCCGTCGCCATTGATAAACACCACCGTCCCGCGCTTATCGTAAGTCGCCCCCACGGATTTGCAAACTAAATCCAATTGCGTAAACATCGACAAATCGTGCAGATCGGCGGTGATGCGGCAGTCCTTCACCGCCGGGTTCGAAATGACGAACTCGATGCCGTACAGGCGGCTCAACTCAGCCAGGACTTTTTCAAAGGAAGTTTCCTGAAAAACCAATGTGGGCGGTGCCTCGGCGGGTAATGCCAGCGGCACGGGTGCCTCCACAATACCCGGCACGATGCGCTGTGTGGTGGCGTCGAAAAGAACCCGCTGGTTTTGGGTGATAATCACGCCGTTGTGTTCCCCTTTGCTCTGTTTGTCTTCGGCGTACACCGAAACCCTGCCTTCCCGCACCGATACCTCGACGCTCTTGCCCCGGCTATTTTGTTTGATCCGAAAACTCGTTCCCAGTACTTCCGTGACCAATTCGCCCGTATGCACCACAAAGGGCCGGGTTTGATCGTGCTTCACTTTAAAGAAAGCTTCGCCCGTCAGCGTGACCTCGCGGCGGGACTGGTTGAAAGATGGGTCATAGCTGAGGCGGCTGCCGGGGTTGAGCGTCACTTTGCTGCCGTCCGGCAGGAGTACTTCCCGCTCGGACTGGCTGGTGTTTTTTACTTCCATTTTTTCCCGCTCCTTTTTCATGGAGGCCACCGTCGAATCGAGCCGCAGGGGCGAGTCGAGCGGATTGACCCATATCCAGCCCAGTATAAAACAAGCCGCGATGGCCGACGTCCAGGCCAGGCGAACGATTCGGGTTGTCCAGGCGGGCTGAGTGTGCGGGCGGATGCGGTTCCACATCCGATTTTTAATCGTTTCTTTCTGAAACTCGGTCAGGTTGAGTTCCACGTTGTTGGCGGGATCTTCGTACCATTCCAGCAGGAACTGCTCTTCCGCAGCGGTGGTCTGCCCGGCCAGGTAGCGTTTCAGTAGTTGATTGAATTTCTGCTGCGTCATAGCGGTGTTCCAGGGGCGGCCTAGTTGTCTGTATGGTAATGTTTGAGATTTTCTTTCAAAAACCGGAGCGACTTTGTGATGTGGTACTCTACGGCTTTCTCACTCAGATTCAGGCCGGCGGCAATTTCCCGAACCGATTGGTTCTCGAAGCGGCTGCGCTTGAACACTTCGGCGCTTTTCTCGGGCAAGCGGCCCAGAGCATCCTCCACGGCCTCGGCCAGGTCAGTAAAGTTGACGATGTCGTCGGTGGCGCGGTGGTGGTGAATTTCTTGAAAAATCAGGTATTCCTGGTACTTGCGGGAGCTAATCTGAGATTTGATGTAGTCGTAAGCTTGATTCTTGATGGCGACGGTCAGGTACAGGCCCAAGTGCTGGATCACGACCTCGGCGCGGCGGCTCCACAGTTTCAGGAAAACTTCCTGTACCAGTTCTTCGGCCTCCTCACGGACGCCTGTTTGATAGTAGGCGATGCTGTAAAGCTTACACCAGTAGCGCTGGTAGATTTCGGCAAAGGCAGCCCGCCGTCCCTCCCGGAGAAGAGTCGTCAGATGTTCATCGTTGAGGTCTTTGACTGCTGCCATTGCGCTGCCTTGTGGTTGGCGTTCACTTAATGGTAGACTAAGTCTCGTAAATCCCTAAATGTTTTTGTAAAATATTTGAATTGTTTCAGATCGGCTAATAATCAGCCGAGGTCTTGGGCAAATATTGTTGCTTTTCAGCTTACCTCACCGCCCGGACCCAGCGTCCGCCGAATCCGTCTACGGGAATTTTGGTTGCGTCCAGTACCTCCCCCGTCACCGCATCGGTGAATTGGCGATACTTCATAACTTTGGTATTCAGCGAGGCGGTGGTGGCCGGTCCCTGGTTGATTAGGAAATAGTGATCCGCCACAGGTGAAGCCAGGCGATAGGCCAGGGCGTTGGCGCAAGCATAGGGCGATTGGTAATTACCCAAAACGTAGGGCAAAAACGGCACCCGACCGGCCTGACGGCCTTCACCTTTTTCAGTAAAATTTTGCGTAAAGCCGTTGATCGAGGATTGCAAGCCCAGCAGCACGGCCTGGCCTTTACCCAAGGAATTTTCCAGGATGGCGGGCTGGCCGTTATCATATTTTGCCAAAACTTTCGCCGTAGTAGGCGTGGCGTCCATGGTGTAGCCGTAGAGTGCGCGGCCGTCCATGAATTGCGGGCGGTTGGTGCCTGCGTACTGAAAATCATCGAGGGTGCAGCCGAAGATTTGTTCAAACACCGATCCCTTACCCACGGGCAAGTGGGCGGCGTTTTCGTCGAAACGAGCCGAGGGCAGGTCCATCACCAATCGTCCGCCCTGCTCCACGTATTGATGTAAAATGGGTAGTAGCTCTAAGCGAATTGAGAGCATCGCTGGCAGGTAAAGTACTTTATAGCGTCCCGATAAGCCCTTTTTCAGGTTGTCAGGCGTAACGTATTCGTAGGGAATATTAGCCTCCATCAGGGCGTTGCTGATGCCGATGCGGGCGCGGACGGGCTGTAGCTTGAAATCGTCGTCACCCGGCGTGCTGGTGGCGCCCCAGGTGGCCTCGTTCTCCCAGTCGTACAGCACGCCCACCAGCGGCTCCTTGTGGGCTTGCCAGAGTTCGAAGCGGTATTTTTGCATTGCTTGCCCGATTTTGCCAAGCGCCTCGGCGCGGTCGGTGACCTGGCCGTTCCGGTCGAGCAGGGCGTACTCGCCTTCCTCTTTTCCCGCGCTGCGGGCATTCCAGGCCCACACGCCGAAGCCCTTGAAGCCCGCCGCCAACTGGCTCAGGTAGAGCTGCGTGATTTCGCCCTCCCCGGCGTAATAGGCGTTGTCGTGACCGGGATCTTTCTCGCCATCCATCTGCTGGGGGCCGCCGGTGCTTTCCCAGCCGCCCGTCCAGCCACCCTTATTGAAGTCGTTCATCAGCGACGCCTGCATATACAGCGATTTACAGACTTCGCCCTCCGTCAGGTTGTAGTGCCACGAAAAGTGCATCGAAGGATAAAAAGAACCGTAGTCGGTCAGCGAGCGGGCGATGCCCTCCATGTCGACGTTGTACCAGGCGATGGGGTGGAAAACCGCCAGCTCGCCGCCACCCCGGTAGGGCGCGGCGGGGTCGAAGGCGTTGAATTGCGCCGCGCTGTTGAGGATGCGGCGATAGTTGTGGTCGACCTTAAAGCGATAGATGTCCTTAACGTGGTTGTACTCGCGGCGCGGCGTGTCTTTCCAGTTATTGGCCACGTCGTCCCAATTCTTGAACGGTCCGAGGTTAGGCCGAAAAAGCCCTGCGTGGTGCTGGTTCCAGGCGTAGTTGAGCTTCTCGACCGTACCGTAGCGACTTTTGAGCCACTCCACAAAGAGGAACTCCCCCTTTTCGTTGAGGTCGTCGCCACGCTTGCCGATTTCGGGATCGAAGGCGCGGCTCGTGGCGGCCATCGGAATGGGTTGGCTGGCGTTGTTTTGGTTCTGGATTTTTTCAATTCTTTTTTTCAAAACTTCTCGCTGATGGGCGACCAGCGCCGGATGCGCTAATACCTCGGCTAGTGGCAGTGAGCGGCTGATTTTCAGGCGGACGAGCAGTGTGTCGTCGATTTCGGCGTAGCCTCCCTCGCCGTACCACCACGGCACGATGCCCTCTTCCAAAGCCAGCAGCCCTACCTGCTCCTCCGTCCAGGGCGGCACGGTCAGGATTTGCTTCAGGGCGTTGAAGCCCAATCGCTTCATAGTGCGGAAGTGTTCGCGTATCTCTGTCTCACCTTCGTCGGGCTGCTGCACGTACACCACCCCGGCGGGCATCGGTGCCAGGCGGCGAAACTTTTGCTGCATCGGTGAATCGTGCAAAGAATCGTAAAGTTTGTGCAGGAAGGGGTCGGGCTGGGCGTGGGCCGAAATAGCGCAGACGGTCGCCAGCAGAAACAGGAAAAGTACTTGTTTGAGATTTTTCAAAATCAGGGGTTGTCAAGGTCGATTACAAAGCTTTCGCGGCCATCGGTCACGGTCGTCCGGCCATTCTTTATTTTGAGATAAGGGCTGTCGTACACTCCGCCATCGGCCCAGGAGGCGTAATCCAGCGGGGTGCCGTCGATCCAGCCGTCGGCTCTCAGACCGTCGGGGCGGTACTTCATTTTAAGGCGACGGTTGTTAAAGGATCGGTATTCTACCAGCGCGTTTTTTTTGTATTTGGATAAATTCAGCCGCGCCTTTTGACTAACTTTCTGCTTAAAATCCGTCAAGTCGCGGTATTTACTCTTTTCAGCCGATTCCAGCACGTAGCCCGACGGTTGCCCGTTGCAGACCAGAATACGGTACTTCGTCAGGGTTTGGCGGGTGCCTTTTTTGGTAAAAAAAGCAGTTTCGCTTGTCGGGATATCCACCCAAAACCAATCGCCGAAGGGCCGTACGTAGATAAAGGCATCACCGGCTTCCATAAAGATGCCGTCCGCATCTTCCTCCGTTTTCTCCACGCCCTTAGGGATCATCAGCCAGGTAGCCGCGCTGTTGGCGGTCGAGTCGATGAAGGTTTCCACGGCCGACAGGTCGCGCAAGTTCGGTTGCGGATAGTGGGCCAATGGCGCTCCGGCGTGTTGCTGACGTTGCGCCTGCTCGGTTGAAAGCACGCCGGATGGCCCCGCTTGCGTCGGCGCACTCATCACGATGATGGTACCCTGGTCGTGCAAAGTCTGGGTGTAAGGACTGTGGCCGACGTTCAGCCCGCGCTGCGGCTGCTGACCCATGAACACCAGATTGTCGGAGCCATCGGGAGCCACCAGCGACCACGCCACCTGCTGGTTGGGGTTGTCGACCATCGTCAGAGGCGCGTTGCCCAGCCCGAATGAATTCGAGGCATAAAAGCTTTCCTGTGTTACGTTTTTCTTGTCCATCGGGTAGTTAGGGCGGCTCATTTGAGCGGAGAAAGGCAGGATAACATTTTTATTGAACAAATTGCAAATCACCCGATTAGGACGGTAGGTAGTAGTGGCAACCGCCAGCGGTACAGGCAGCGGTTTAAGGTTAGTGGTGTCGGCGAAGGCTCTCAACAGTACCGCCATTTCGCTTTCCACTTTGGGGAGTCCACCGCGTTTTTGTGCTCCGGCGATGCTGCCGTGGTAGGTTTTTAAGGCGTAGGTCGCGAAGTAGTAATCAAGAGCAGTTTTAGCCAATTGTTTGTGTTCCGGCTTTTTGGCAAAATCATATAGATTCAGGAATGCCTGAATCGAGTGCGGGTAGTAAATTTCCGAATCGAACTCCCCGTGGCCCGTTCGGCCCAGCCGCCGCACAAAATCCTGCAAGAAGCCGAATGTCAGTCGCTCGGCCTCGGCGGTGGCGTAGTTAGAAATTCGGGCCGAATCGGGAAACCACTGGGAATACAGCAAAGCCGTGGTGCGCCACATGATTTTGTGATTTTCGGTCCCCCCGGCAAAGCGGGTGCCGCCCAGCACACCATCGCCGCCGGGCGTGCCCACCATGTCGTAGGCGTAGTCCATCGGGTTGTGTTCGCGGGTCCCATCGGAGGGGCGCCGCGTTTCGGCATAGTCCGAAACTGCGGCCCGAAAATCGGCATGCCAGTCGGCGCTCATGCGGTCAGCCACCAGGCCGTAAAACCGCGCCCAATGGCTGGCTGCGAAGTGGTACTGCTGCACGAGGTTGCCGGGAACGCTCAAAAATGCCATCACCAGCGTGTCGTTGGGTTGGCGCAGTAGCCGGGCGGTCATGGGTGGGAGGTCGTACTTGAGCGGATCGCCGCCGAAGGTCGCGATCCGGCCCCGCACGTCGCGGCTTTTGGCTCCAAAATAACCCGTCGGTCCCTGGATGAATTTTCGTCCGGTATAGGGCGAGGTGACGGCCTCACCTTCGAGGGCGAAGGAGTACACCAGCCTGCGTGTGTCGGGGCAGTTATCCACGGATCGGTTCCGCTGGCCGTAGGGCTCGGCGGCAATGCTGTCGATGGCTCCCGCGATGTGCGCCTGAAAGTAGGGTTCGTAGGGATAGGGACTGGCTGGTGGGTAGGCTCTGTCCTGAATAGATTGGGCGGAGCAACCAAGGCGGACGATGCAGAAAAGAAGCGTAAGTAGAGTGGTAACCGTCATATTTTGAGAGATTTATTAATAAAATAACAAACATTGACCGCTCACGAAATGCATCTCGCCGCCTCGACGGCAAACTGGCCGTCGACTTTCCTGTAAGTGGAGACAACGTTGCGGCAGATGAAGGCGAGTTTGGCTTTAAATACTTGAAAGTGCCATTTTTCCATCCTGGCGTAACACTGCGACGACGGTGCCGCCTTTCAGGAGCAGTGTTAGAATGAATGATATCCCAAGTAAATAAATATGACGCCGCCACCAAAGAATTTGCTTACCAAAAGGACAGAGGTTTAATGAACTGATATGATCTCCAACTTTAAGTGTAACTAAGTTATGAGGGTGTGAAAGTGGGTGGAGCCATGTATAAGGGGGTAAGGTGCGTCGATCAACTCGTTATAGCAAATGATGAGACTAAGCACTCAAGAATGGCATTTGGAAATTAAAACTTTCATCATCTACTTGAGTTGTTGATGGGTTAATTAACATGTAAAGAAATCCAACTCCTTCTTATGGAAGAATGAGACAAGCAATTCCGTTTCTTTTCTGATTAAGAAGAGATAAATCCATAATTTAAATCTTTTTGCTCCCCGTCTATAAAACATAAAAATAGCGAAACCTAATGAGATGATCTTTCCACATTTCCATTGCTTTTGTCAGTTTCTTCCAGTAGGCATTGCCATTTGTTAACTTAAAGACGAAGTGGTACTTTTAGTCGCACGAATACAGCCCTACCTATGAAATACCTGCTGCTGACCTTCTCCCTGCTCCTCACCCACTTGCTTTCCGGTCCAGGCGACAAGCCCGAGAACAGCCGCTTCACCAAAATCACCCTCGACGACGACCTGAACGAACCCATGGAACTGGCCATTGCGGACGATGGTATGGTCTATTATATCGAACGCGTAGGTTACGTCAACAGCTTCGACCCCAAGACTACTACTAAAAGACGGATCACCAAACTCGACATCCGGGCCACCGGTGAAGACGGGCTGCTGGGCCTGGCCCTCGACCCCAATTTCCTGCAAAACCACTGGCTCTACCTCTACTATGGAGACATGGTCATGCAGGGCGACAGCTACACCAACGTTCTCAGCCGCTTCGAACTTACGGAAACCGGGCTGACCAACCGTGTGGATATGTTGCGCGTGCCGCTGCTGCACGAGGGCGTCAGCCACTCGGCGGGTTCGCTGGCCTTCGACACCCAGGCGAATCTGTTTCTTTCCACGGGCGATAATACCAATCCTTTCGAGTCCGATGGCTACTCGCCCAGCGACGACCGACCGGGCCGGATCCGTTTCGACGCCCTCAAATCGGCAGGCAACACCAACGATCTGCGCGGCAAAATCCTGCGCATCCATCCCGAGGACGATGGTTCCTACACGATTCCCGAAGGCAACCTCTTTAAGCCGGGCCAGGAGAAAACGCGGCCCGAAATCTACGTCATGGGCAACCGCAATCCCTTCCAAATCGCGGTCGATCAGCGCAACGGCTACCTGTACTGGGGCGAGGTCGGGCCGGACGCCGGGGAAGACGGGCCGACGCGCGGCCCGCGTGGCCACGATGAGATCAACCAGGCGAGGCAAGCCGGGTACTTCGGCTGGCCGCTGTTCGTGGGCGACAACAAGCCCTATTACAAGTACGACTTTGAAGCCAAAAAGTCGGGAGAGCTGTTCGACCCGCAGCATCCCGTCAACTTTTCGCGCAACAACACGGGTTTGAAAGACCTCCCGCCTGCGCAGAAGGCCTTTATCTGCTACCCTTACGCCGAGTCGCCAGAGTTCCCCGAACTCGGCAAAGGCGGGCGCAACGCGATGGCGGGTCCGGTCTATTACTACGACGACTACCAGGCATCGCCGGGGAAGTTTCCGAAATATTTCGATGAAAAACTCTTCATCTACGACTGGATGCGGGGCGTCGTCACCACCGTCACGATGGACAAAAACCACAACTACCAAAGCATGGAGCGCTTCCTGCCCGATCAGGAGTTCAACCACCCGGTGGACATGGCTTTTGACCGCCAAGGCGAACTCTACGTACTCGAATACGGCACCTACTGGCGGGCCAAGAATACCGATGCCAAACTGGTACGCATCGAATACAACGAAGGCAACCGCGCTCCCGTCGCCAAAATCTCGGCGGACAAAACCGTCGGGGCCGCGCCGCTGAAAGTGAGGTTTTCGGCCCAGGGGTCGTTCGACTACGACAAAGCCGATTCGCTGCGCTACGAGTGGTCGTTCACTGCCAACGGTATTCAGGCCAAAGGAATTTCGCCCGCCTTTACTTTTACCAAACCCGGTAACTACAAAGCTCGCGTTCGGGTGACCGACTCGAACGGAAAATCGGCCGAAAATACCCTGACCATCCGCGTGGGCAACGAGCCGCCCGTCGTGACGGTGGACTGGGGCGGTAATCGATCCTTTTATTTTGGTAATAATCCAGTAGATTATAAGGTGATAGTGGCCGACCATGAGGACAAAGTCATCCCGCCTGAACGCATCAAGACTTGGTTTCACTACCTGCCCGAAGGCGAAGACGTAGCGGGCCTGATGGCGACAGGTGAAATGACTTTCAAGGGCAAAACTCTCATGGAGCAAAGCGACTGCCGGGCCTGTCACGGCCTGGACGCCGCGTCGGTCGGCCCGAGCTACCGGGCCATCGCCCAGCGCTACGACGACGACGCGGTGGACAAGCTTGCCGCTAAAATCATCAAAGGTGGCGCGGGCGTTTGGACGCAGGAACACGCCATGTCGGCGCACCCGCAACTCATCAGGGAAGACGCCGCCGAGATGGTGCGCTACATCCTTTCACTCGACAAGCCCAGTCCGCAAATGCCGTCCCGGGGCAGCATCACGACCGACCGGACACCCGGCAACTACGTGCTGATGGCCCGCTACACCGACAGCGGCGGGCTGCTGGGCCAGGAACTGATGCGGCTGCGCCCGGCAAAGTTCCCGGCTTCGCAGGCCGATAGCTACCACAAGGGCATTTCCAAGCGCAGCAATGCCGACGGCGGCTTCACAATGTGCTACAATGAGGACAAAGCCTGGATCAAGTTCAATCAAGTGGATCTGACGGGTCTGAAAAAGGTAGCAGCCGATGTCTTCACACCTAAGCTGGTAGGAACCCTCGAATTCCGCATCGACAGCCCGACAGGGAAGGTTGTCGCGCAAGTGCCCGTCAAGGGCGATGGCGTAGAAGTGACTTCCGCGTCGCTGCTGCCGCAGTCCGGGGCGCACGATGTGTACGTTGTTTTTGATGAGACAGCGGGCGGCATCAATATTTGGAAAAGGCTGGATTTGCGGACGCTTGAATTTACGAAATAACAAGCACCTCCCCAGCCCGTCGAAAGCCCGTCTCGCCGCTGTTCAGCACCGGAACACCGAAGGCGGCTACCGGATCAGGGTAAGAAAACGAGAATACGCTCATCGAAAGCTGCGCCAGCACCACCACTTCTACTGATTCTTGTTGCAGTGCCTGGCGGATGGCCTGGGCGATCACCTCGTTGTGTTCAGCGATTCGACCTTCTCCCAAAAGCCCAAAGGCTTCCGCTACCGTGGCCCCGATGAATTCGACAGATTTGCCCAACCGTTCGGCGGTTTCGCGCAGCAGGTTCTGGGTGCTGGTGACGGTCGGGCCGTGGGTGGCGATAACCAGTATTTTCCCCTTGTTCGCCGTATGCACGGCCTCTTCCATCATCGCCTCGTCGATCTGCACCACAGGAACTTTTACCACCCGCATGGTTTCGCTGACCTGCCGGAAGGCGCGGTTCATGGTCGAGCAGGTGAGCAGCACGGCATCCACGGCGTAGAGGTCGTAGAGGTCGCGGGCGTAGCGCTCGGTGGCGTCAATGTTGACCTGCGGAGGACAGGGCTGCCCGTGGTGGTGGGCGGTCATAAAGTTGAGCTGCACCGCCTCGTTTCCCACATTAATAATCTTGACGCCCGGCAACATTTTCTGCCCGAAATAAGTGGACCACAGGCTGGTCCAGGACGAGCCGTTGACCACGCCAAGCCGCTTGCCCGATAGGGCGGGGTCGGGTCCTTCGGCGGGGGTGAGCGTAGGGACGCCGGTGAGTTTCATGTAGTCGCTGAAAAGACGAATGGGGTCGAGGTCGGTCAGGCTTTGGGTCATAAGAACGGCTTTTTATAAGGCAAATTGGTGGCTGGAACGCATTTGCTCCTTTTGAACAATCACCACGCGGGCGGCATCGGCAATATCTTCTGGCTGCATGTGGTAGTGAGCGAAGAGCTCTTCGATGCCGCCGCTCTCGACGAAGGCGTCCCGGACGCCGATCTTGCGGGCAGGTACCGGGCATTCCTCGGCCAACACTTCAAGCACCGCATCGCCGAAGCCTCCCAGGACGCTGGCGTTCTCGGCGGTCACGGCGCAGCCCGTTTTGCGGACCGATCGGTCGATGAGTTCGCGGTCGATGGGCTTGATCGAGGCCAGGTGCACCACCTCAGCCATGATACCGTCCCTGGCCAGCAGGTCGGCGGCCTCCACGCAGCGGGCGGTCATCACGCCCGTACCGAAGAGCGTCACGTCGCCGCCTTCTCGCAACATTTCACCTTTGCCCCATTCGAAGTGGTGGTTTTCGCCAAAAATTTCGGGGACGGTGTAGCGCGTAATGCGGAAATATACCGGGCCGGGCGTGGCGATGGCGGTTTTCATGATTTGGCGCAGATCCTCATTGCTGCCCGCGTCGGCCACTTTCAGGTTGGGCATGGCCCGCATGATGGCGATGTCCTCGATGCAGTTGTGCGAGCCGCCCGCCCGGCTGGTGGGAATGCCTACGTACGAGCCGGGGATTTTCACATTCAGCTTCGGAAAGCAGATGGAAATGGCGATCTGGTCCAGCGCCCGCCGCGAGGCGAACACAGCAAAGGTGGAGGGGAAGGGAATAAAGCCCTCCGAGGCCAGCCCCGCCGCAATGCCGAACAGGTTCTGCTCGGCGATGCCGACCTGGATGAAGCGGTCGGGGTATCTTTTCTTGAACCAGGAGGCCTTTGTTGAGGTGTGCAGGTCGGCGTCCAGGTAGATCATCTGCTCGTATTCCGCGCCCAGTTCCAGCAGCGCTTTTCCGTAGGCGTCGCGCATTTCCAGGCCGTTATCGTCGTTATTCTCCGCCATAAAAAGTTTCTTTTTGGGTTTCAAGATCATATTTACTGTATCCGGCTTCGGGCCGTCCGTAATGGCGGGCCACCTCGCGCAGCATGGCGTCGGCCGTCTCAGGATCGGGGGCGTGGGTGTGCCACTGGTAGTTGAATTCCGCCCGCTCAATGCCGCGGCCCTTCACGGTGTGGGCAATAATGACGTTGGGCTTGCCGTTGGCCTGAATCCAGCGGGCTGTATGCACCGCTCGGGCGATTTCTTCCAAATCGTGGCCGTCGATTTCCTGCACGTTCCAGCCAAAGGCCCGCCACTTGTCGGCAAAGGGTTCGACG
>NZ_JBGSXF010000679.1:0-6072 GCF_041751555.1 Persicitalea sp.
AGGATTTCCTGGACGTGCAGAAAGTTATCGCTCGTTTCGCCCTTAGTCCATAGGCGCTGCTTGCTGCGACTGAAAAAGGTGACTCTGCCTTCGGTCTTGGTTTTTTCGAGGGCCTCGGCGTTCATATAGCCCAGCATCAGGACTTTGCCCGTGGCGGGATCCTGGATGATGGCGGGGAGCAGGCCATCGGGAGATTTTTGGAAATCTAGGGTTTGGGACATTTTATGTTTCATGTTGTAGGGGCGAACCTATGTGTTCGCCCAGGGTGCGTCAGTCATTGGGGAAACCTTTGGTTATGAAGACGGCCAAGATGCCGGAGCGCCGGTCCGACCGTACCACATCACAGCCGCATCGGCAGTCCTTGCTCACGCAAATATTGCTTTAAATCAGGAATGTCGATTTCCCGAAAGTGAAAAATGCTGGCAGCCAGGCCCGCGTCGGCTTTGCCCGTAGTGAAAACTTCTTGAAAATGTGCCATGTTCCCCGCTCCACCCGAGGCGATGACAGGAATATTTGCCGCGCCCGAAATGGTAGCGGTCAGTTCGAGAGCGAAGCCACTTTTGGTGCCGTCGGTGTCCATTGAGGTAAGCAGGATTTCGCCCGCGCCGCGTTCTTCCACTTCTTTGGCCCAGGGAATTGTCTTGATGGCGGTGGGCGTGCGGCCGCCGTGGGTATGCACAAGGTGATCGCCGCCCGCGTCGGGTACGTCCTCGATGTGCGGCACGTAGCGGCTGTCGATAGCGACTACGATGCACTGACTGCCGAATTCCAGCGACAATTCGTTAATTAAATCCGGATTGCGCACCGCCGCCGAGTTGATCGAAACCTTATCGGCTCCGGCGTGCAAAAGTACCGACACGTCGGCGATGGACGAAATCCCGCCGCCCACCGTAAACGGAATATTGATCGTGTGCGCCACGCGCTTCACTAGTTCAGCAAAGGTCTTGCGGCCATCGACGGTAGCTGTGATGTCCAGAAAAACCAATTCGTCGGCCCCCTGCGCGGCGTAGAGCGCACCGAGTTCCACGGCGTCGCCCGCGTCGCGGAGGTTGACGAAGTTGACACCCTTGACGGTGCGCCCGTCCTTGACGTCGAGACAGGGGATGATGCGTTTGGTTAGCATTGTTGGTTCAGTTTACTTAATTCAGCCAGCGTCACGCGGCCTTCGTAAATGGCTTTGCCGACAATAATGCCGTATAAACCCATTTCGGCGAGACGTTCGAGGTCGCCCATGTTACTCACGCCACCGCTGGCGATCACGTTCAGGTCGGGGCATTTGTCTTGCAAGTTTTTGTACAGGTCAAAAGATGGGCCTTGCAGCAGACCGTCCTTCGCGACGTCGGTACTGATGATGTACTTCACGCCTTTCTCCTGGTACTTTTCCACAAAATCATATACCCACAGCTCGGTGCCTTCTTCCCAACCGCTGACGGCAATTTTCTCATTCTTGGCGTCAGCCCCCAGGATGATTTTCTCGCCGCCGTAGGTTTTCAGCCAATTCTCGAACAAATCCGGTTGTTTCACGGCCACGCTGCCGCCCGTAACCTGTTTAGCTCCGCACTCAAAGGCAATTCGAAGGTCGTCGTCCGACTGCACACCGCCGCCGAAGTCCACCTGCAGGGTAGTTTTGGCCGCGATGGATTCCAGTACTTTCCAGTTAACTACCTTCTTGGCCTTGGCTCCGTCCAAATCTACGAGGTGCAGCCGCGTCAGGCCCGCGTCCTCAAACTGTTTGGCGACTTCAAGCGGCTTTTCGTTATAAATTTTTTTCTGCGCGTAGTCGCCCTGCGTGAGGCGGACGCACTTGCCTTCGATGAGGTCTATGGCGGGAATGATGTTCAATTTAGTTGAGAGTTAAAAGTTGACAATTGACAGTGCTTCAAGATCGCCATCTTGAGTAATCTGAAACCTTACATTTTTAAAAAATTATTCAAAATCCTTTCGCCGATGTCGCCGCTGATTTCGCAGTGGAACTGGGCGGCGTAGAAGTTGTCGCGGTGGAGCATGGCGCTGAATGGGTGGATGTAGTCGCAGGTGGCAATGGTGTTATCACAGACGGGCGGCGCGTAGCTGTGGACGAAATAGACATACGCTTTTTCTTCCAGGCCCGTAAGCAAGGTACTTTGGTAGTCGTAAATGCAGTTCCAGCCCATGTGGGGTACTTTGACGCCGGGCGTAGCCGGAAACCGCTTTACGTCAACATCGAAAATCCCCATGCAGTCGGTGTCGTTTTCTTCGGAGTGGCGACACATGAGCTGCATTCCCACGCAAGTACCCAGCACGGGTTGTTTCAGGGAGGGAATGAGCAAATCCAGCTTCTTGCTTTTCAGGTAGGCCATTGTGGTGCTTGCCTCCCCAACACCGGGAAAAATGACCTTGTCCGCCGAGCGGATTTCTTCCTCCTCGTCCGTGTAAAGGTAGCTGACGCCCAGGCGGTCGAGCGCGTACATGACCGATTGCACGTTGCCGGCGTTATATTTTATGATGACAATCTTCAAAGGGTTGTTGAATTGTGTAATCGTTGAACCGTGTAATTGATAAGGCGATCAACTATTACTGCACACGATGTTTGTTTACATAAATTGTTGACAGTGGACACGTTTTACTACAGGCTTACTTACTTAACAAAATAATGCATCAATTACACGATTACACAAAAAAGAAGCCCGACTCTTTGCAGAATCAGGCTTCGGTGTACTCTGTATTCAACCTTATTACACAGAATGCTTATTAAATAAGACGCGCCACCCGAAACCTTATCCGGTAATGCGATGATAAAGGGGACGGCAGGTCGATGTTTTTGTCATGGGGCGAAGGTAGTGGAAAATCTCGAACGAAAACAGGGTTCTCTTCAAAACAACTCCCCTTGAATCACCTGTGCCCGAATTTCGGGCGGCGCTACCGAAAGATTCATCTTGGCATTGAATCCCTCGATCCAGTACTTGGACAGTTCGGGCGAATAAATGTTATCTTCGGTATGGATGAAAATATAGGCACGCTGCAAGCCTTGCTCGAACCAGGCATTCAGGCGTTGCAGCCACTCGTCGGTGCGGGTGTAGTCGGTACGGTGCAATTCGTTTCCCACGAAACGCAGGGTGAAAGTCGGGGTAGTTTGGGCCATGTGCAGCACATCGCGACGACCCGACACGTCGGTCATCACCGTGCCGACGTTCCGCTCATATAGGAGTTCCAGCGTCCGCTGCCAGGCGTAGTCATCGGTGAACCAGCTCGGGTGACGGAACTCGACAGCGATGGGAAAATCCTCGGGCAGCGCCTGCAGAAAGCGTTCGAGGTTCTCGAATTTGCCCGTATCAAAAGCTGGACCGAGCTGCAGGAAGGTGGTACCCAGTCGGTCTTCCAGCCGTAGCACCGCCCGCACAAACTCGTCCGACGGCAGCATGACGTTGACTAGCTCCGCGTCGTGGCTGATGATCTGTGGCCACTTAGGGCAGTACTTGAAGCCGTCGGGAGCCGTGTCGCGCCAGCGATCGATCGTGTCGTCGCTGGGAATCTGGTAATGCGTCACGTTCAGTTCGATGGTGTTGAATTGTCGGGTGTAGTGGTAAAGAAAGTCCTTATCTTTGGCGTTGGTGGGATAAATCTTGCCTACCCATTCTTTGTTGGCCCAGATCGGCGGGCCAACGTACACTTCTTTTTTGGGTATGTGCTTGGCGTTGGCCAGCGTTTTCGTGGTGAACTGGTGCGTGTCGGGAAGGGTGAAATCTACGTTTTTGATGTTGTCTAGCTTGCCGAAATCCATTCCAATTAGGTCAAGGTTTAAGGGTCAAAAGGTTAAAGGCATTTCCAAAGAAGTTGTTATGCTTCTTGAGTAAAAAAACCAGACCAAAGTTTTCATCATTCATAAGTCCGAGTCGACAAACAGCTTCTCAAGCCTGAAAGCCATCCTCCAGCATCAAATCCCAAAGGTTAATCTCGTGGTCGTCGATTACAACGAAAGGCAAATCCCAGGCAATGAATTCCCACTTTTGCAAGTTGTCCGCCACCAGTACCCGGCGCGACGACGAGAACACCCAGATTACCCGCTCGACGCCCCATTGGAGCAGACGCTCGGTTTTTCTTTGAAAATAATCCTCTTCGCTCTGAAAGTAATTAGACTCGTCCGCTTTGATGTCCACTTCTACTACCACGCTGGGCGGAGTTTTGGAGTAATGAACCGAACTCAGGTCGGTTTTCAGTTGCCCTTTCCGGTAAATGGCTATGTCCGCTGAGAAGTTGGTGCCTTTGGTAACATGAACTCCCAATTCACCGGGGCCAAAACGAAAGCCTTTGGGCAAAGTCCTTACCAGATGCGCGTTGATGATATTAGTGATGACCCATTGTAGTTGGCTCGTTCCCATATTTATCTCTTCGATTTTTTTCACCCCCAACACATAATCCTTATATCCCTTCCGATAGATCGGATGGCCGTCGAACTCTTCGTAAATCAGTATTTTGGGAATTTCCTTTACCTGTTCCATCGCTGTTTCATTCAAATGGTTTTTTCAAAGATAGCCAAAAACGAACAAGATCCTTAGCGGGCGGTCATCACACGATTATTCATAAATCCGCACCTGAGCGCGGAACATGGGGCGGGGATTGTTTGGACATTTATTTAGATACTCACCTACCCATATTTCATTCTTCTCCCCAAAACGTACTTTTGCGAATCAGCCATCAAAATATTTAGACAAAATGAGTACCTGGACCAATACCATAAAACTGGAAGGACAAAAGGTAGATTTGGTTCCGCTGGAAAAATCACATCGGGAAGGGTTACTAAAAGCGGCCGCCGATGGTAAGTTATGGAATATATGGTACACCGCTGTGCCTTCGGAAGCGACAATCGACAAGTACCTGGAAACCGCTTTTCAAGAGCAGGTGAACGGGAGGTCACTTCCCTTTGTGGTAGTCAATAAAGAGGATGGAAGAATACTTGGCACGACGCGGTACTGCAACGTCGAGGCCGAAAGTCGGCGTCTTGAAATCGGCCACACCTGGTACGCCGAAAGCTTTCAGCGCACGGGCGTGAATACCGAATGCAACTACCTTCTGCTCCGGCACGCCTTTGAAAATCTCGATACGATAGCCGTAGAGTTCAGAACCAACTGGTTTAACTACCGCTCGCGAAATGCCATTCTGCGGCTCGGAGCGAAGCAGGACGGGGTGCTACGAAATCACCGCATCGACCAGCAGGGATTGTTGCGCGATACCGTGGTGTTTTCTATTATTCAATCGGAATGGAAAACTGTGAAAAATTCGCTGGAATATGAGATGAGTCCCTATAGACGGTGAGCGGTAGGGAAAGGGTAAAGTACCGCCCGTGAATGTAGGAGGCGAGGCTATCAATTTTGAAAGGTGGCCAGCGCGATAGTTTGAAAACTGTTTTCTACCTTGTGAAAGCGGATTGACTTTCAGCTATACAAGAAGTACGGCATCAAAAGTACAATAATGAAGAAGAAAAGTACAAAATAAATACAAAAAGTACTGCAAAACTTTCGTATATACAGGAGTTAGCGGTCATTGTAGAGCGACACCCGGCAACTCAAGAATGAGCCCTCAAAAATACTTTTTTCTGTCACTTCTGTCACACCTTACAAATTTTGTTGTTTCAATAGTAATTCCACACGGTGTGGAAGGACTAAAAGAAACAAAAAATGAAGAATATCATTAGAGGAATAACTTATTCCTATAACAGAAACATTGGTTGGCAAGACCGAACCATTAGAACAATAATCGGCATTGGAGCAACTATTGGAACATTTTACTTTCTAAAAAGTAATTCTACTTACGCCATTCTGTTAGGTATTTTGGCTGTTGCTCAATTCGGGACAGTTCTTTCTGCCCGTTGTATTATCTGCTACTTTGCAGGACAATGCACCATTGACAACAAGGAACGCAAAACCCTTCAAGCAAAGGGAATTAATTACGAAAATCAAAAAAGCTAATCCAATGACACACACAATTTCAACAAAACACATCCTTGACGCACCAATTGACAAGGTTTGGGCAAATATCAGAAAAGCAACAGGCGTAAATGAATGGCTTCCCGTAATTATTGCTTGTAAATTATAT
>NZ_JBGSXF010000680.1:0-5055 GCF_041751555.1 Persicitalea sp.
GGGGTTGAACTGCTTGCCAGGAAAAAAATAGTCGTTCTGTGCGCTAAGGTTTGTGAGGACAAAGAGGGACAAGAAGAGCAGGGAAAAGATTTTTTTCATAAAGAAAAAGAGAGGTAAAGTGAGTTTCTGATGTTAAGCCTAATGCCATTTTCATTCAATTACCGGGCCTTTTAAAGCCATGATTGTAGCCATAGGATCATCCGATTTGAATACAAAACTTCCCGCCACCAGCACATCAGCTCCTGCGTCGATAAGCAGCGGCGAGTTCTCGCCATTGACCCCGCCATCTACTTCAATGTCGAAGTTGACCCCCGCATCGGCCCGCAATTCAACTAATTCCCGCACTTTACGGTAGGTGTTTTCTATAAAGCTTTGTCCACCAAAGCCCGGATTGACCGACATGATTAATACCTGGGAGACTTCCCCCAAAACCTCCGATAAAGAGACAACAGGCGTGTGCGGATTGATAGCAACACTGGCCAAAGCCCCCAGCTCTTTGATATGCTGCAAGGTTCGATGCAAATTGGGGCAAGCCTCGAAATGGACCGTCAGAATATCAGCACCCGCTTCGCGAAAATCTTCCAGGTAGCGATCTGGCTCCACGATCATCAGGTGCACATCCAGAGGTTTTGTGGCGTGGCGTTTAACCGCCGCACAGACGGGTATCCCGAAGGAAATATTAGGAACGAAACGGCCATCCATGATATCCACGTGGATGTAATCCGCCGAGCTACGGTTGAGCATTTCAACATCGCGCTGGAGGTTGGCGAAGTCAGCAGCCAGAATTGAGGGGGCGATTAGAGGCATTTTCAGTAGTTTTGAGCGAAAATAGGCATTTCTGATGCGAAAACTACCATTGTAGCGCTGTTTGAAAGCCAAATGATTGATTTTCAAAAAAATAGAACTTATGAATCCCGCCGCTCGCGTCGCCGAACTCACCGAAAAGCTGAACTATTTCAATAGCCGCTACTATCAGGATGACGTATCGGAAGTGTCGGACCAGGAATTTGACTTGCTTCTGAAAGAATTGTCGGCACTTGAAAGTGAATTTCCCAAACTCAAAAAAGCCGATTCGCCCACACAGCGCGTCGGCGGGACAATCACCAAGGAATTCCCTACGGTGTACCACCGCTTCCCGATGCAGTCGCTTGATAACACCTACAACGAACAAGAACTGCGGGACTTTGACGAGCGAGTGCAGAAACTACTGCCCGAGGAGGCGTACGAATATATCTGCGAACTCAAATTTGATGGAATCTCCCTGAGTTTTACTTATGAAAACGGCCTGCTCAGACAAGGGGTTACGCGCGGAGACGGCAGTCGGGGTGACAACATAACTGAGAATGTAAAAACAATTCGCTCGCTTCCTTTGCGGGTGATAGCCGCAAATGTACCACCAGTTTTCGAGGTGCGCGGCGAGGGATTCATGCCTCTTAGTTCTTTTGAACGCCTCAACGCTGACCTGGAAGCCACGGGTGACCTGCCCTACGCCAATCCGCGCAATGCTGCCTCGGGCGCGTTCAAGTTGCAGGATTCCGCTGAAACTGCCCGGCGCGGGCTAGACTGCTACGTCTATTCCTTTTTAAGCGATGAAACTGCTTTCCAATCGCACGAGGAAAGTCTCCTGGCTTTGCAGAGTTGGGGATTCAACGTGTCGCCTGGTTGGAAAAAGTGTCAGACCATCGACGAAGCACTGAAATTCATCCATACCTGGGAGGTAAAACGCTTTGAGTTGCCACTAGCCACGGATGGCATCGTGCTGAAAGTAAACTCTTACGCTCAGCAGCGTGAAATGGGAAGTACTTCCAAAAGCCCGCGCTGGGCAATTGCTTTTAAGTACAAAGCCGAAAACAAACCCGCCCTGCTGCGTTTTGTTTCCTATCAGGTGGGTCGTACGGGTGCCGTTACGCCTGTGGCTAACTTGTCTGGCTTGCACGAGCGAAACAAGCCCTACGATAAAGTAAAAGGGGTACATCTGTCGGGTACGCAAGTCAAGCGCGCAACGTTACATAATGCCAATGAGCTTGAACGGCTGGAGTTGCGCATCGGAGATACGGTCTTCGTGGAAAAGAGCGGTGAGATCATCCCAAAAATCACGGCTGTCGATCACTCACAGCGCGGATTATTCGAGACTGAACCTATCCATTTTCCTACCCAATGTCCAGAATGCGACACCGAACTGATACGCCACCAAGGTGAAGTAGCTTACTACTGCCCCAACAAGCGCGGCTGTCCTCCCCAATTGCGTGGCAAAATTGAGCATTTCATCCAGCGCCGGGCCATTGACATCGACAGTCTGGGCGAGGGGAAAATCGAGCTCCTATTCGATAAGGGTTTGATTCACACTATCGCCGATTTGTACGATCTGACTTACAACGATTTACTGGGCCTAGAGAAGGATATTTATAACGAAGAAACGGGCAAGTCGAAGAAGATTAGCTTTCGGGAGAAGACAGTCGAGAATATTCTCAAAGGCATCGAAAGCTCTAAAAAAGCTCCGTTCAAAAATCTCCTTTTTGGCTTAGGCATTCGCTATGTCGGCGCTACAGTAGGACAGAAATTGGCCAGCTACTACCGTAATATAGACGCTCTGATGAACGCCACGCTCGAAGAACTAATCAATGTACCGGAAATCGGCGATCGCATTGCTCAAAGTGTCAAGGAGTACTTTGCCGATCCGGAAAACCAACAATTGATTGAGCGCTTGCGGGCGGCGGGCTTGACCTTTGAGACAGATGATGAACCCATAGAAATAGAAAGCGAAAATCTTGTGGGTAAAACCTTTGTTATCTCGGGTGTTTTCCAAAACTACGACCGTGACGAACTGAAAATCAAGATTGAAGCCAATGGCGGACGGGTACTCAGCGGTGTCTCTGGAAAGCTCAACTACCTCTTGGCCGGCGAAAACATGGGGCCATCCAAGTTAGAAAAAGCCAAAAGATTAGGGGTCACTGTAATCACAGAAACGGAGTTCGTGGCAATGCTGGAAGACAATTTTGTAGGAGAAGATGATAGATCAGCAGATTAAATCCCTTTCATTTGTACAACCCTATTCACTCATTCTATCAATTAAATACATAAAGAGATGCGTTTCAAAGGCGTGGGCGTGGCCCTGGTAACACCCTTTAAGGATAATCTGGAAATTGATTTCACGGGTTTAAAGAAACTGATTGAATTCGTATCCGAAGGCGGCAGCGATTATCTGGTTGTGAATGGTACTACGGGCGAATCGCCGACTACTACTTTCGAAGAAAAACAGGCACTGCTTAAATTTACCAAAGAAAATAACCCCAAGGGACTGCCCATCATGTTCGGTTTGGGAGGGAACGATACCCGCCAGGTTTTGGCAAGCATCGCTGCGACCGATTTTGAAGGTGTGGATGCCATTCTTTCCGTTTGTCCTTACTATAATAAACCGACACAGGCCGGAATTATCGCGCACTTTACTGCCATCGCCGATGCCTCGCCCGTTCCGGTATTGCTTTACAACGTACCAGGCCGAACGGTAGTCAACATCTTGCCCGAGACGATTGTAGAACTAGCCAAGCATTCCAATATTATTGGTTTGAAAGACGCGTGTTCTTCCATCGAGCAGTACATGGAAATGGCTTGGAAAGCTCCCAAAGATTTTTTGCTGCTATCAGGGGACGACAATTTGGTGGTTCCGATGATCAGCGTGGGCTGGCACGGCGTGATCTCCGTTATCGCCAATGGCTTTCCGAAAGAGTTTCGCGACTTGACCTGGCATGCTTTGGAAGGTCGCTTTGCAGAAGCGGCAGCATTGCAGTTTTCGTTTATCGACTTCGATACGCTGCTTTACGCCGAGGCTAATCCAGTGGGAATTAAGGAATGCTTAGCTATCAAAAGCGTCTGCGGGGCCGAGGTACGGATGCCTCTCTTGAAAGCATCTTCGGAACTTTCGGGCAATCTGCGCTCGGCAATGAAAAGGGAAGGCTTCATTTAGATAATCGTAAAGACCGGAGTTGTGGTGGGTGCTGAGAAGTACTTGCGTCCAGTGCCGCTACGCTTCTTGCGGTTAAAATTTCAACGGAAGACAGCGTTTCCAAATAGTAGTTTCCCATTGTACCAAAAACCCCGAAACAGCGGATTGTCAGCCATATAAATGACCTGTCCTTTCCCCATTTCCTGTACGCCAAATACAAGCGTGTTTTTTAATTTTTTCTTAGCATTACTACCCGCAAAACCTGCTAGATAACTGTCTTCCTCTAAGTACCCCACATTCCAGCCTTCGGGTAAATAATCCAGGTCGTAAGTGCTTCGGATCAGACCGTAGTAATCGCCCGTGTACCCGAAAGCCAGCGGGTGCGTCGTGTCCAGTTTTACCCTGAAAATACTACCCGGCGTATCATCGCTTGCCGACTCGCGTTCACGATTGGCGTACACTTTCAGAGGTGATTCCTTATCCTTATTATCGTCTGATTTTTTGGTTTTGATATCGAAACCGCGCTTGTCAGCGAAAGCTGTCACAGCTTTTTCCATGGCGATGAGCTTGCCGCCATTCCTGATCCACTCTGTAAGTTGGGTAAGTGCGCTTTCGGTCAGGATTTTGCCGTAGCTGCCCGAAGGCATTACGAGCACGTCGATTTCGTTCCAGGGTAGTCGGGAGAAGTTTTCACCTTCAACTACCGAAATTGGGTAGTGAATTTGCTGCTCGAAATAATGCCATACTTCCCCGAAGGCCAGCGAGGAAACGCCCTCACCCGCCAGCACCGCCACCTTTGGAGCGGTAAGAGGGGCGACGGTGTAGGAGCCAAAGTCGGAACCCGAAGTGACGAAACCCGTCTGCACGGGTGTAAGCGTTACGTGTGATTCATTAGCAATTTGGGCAAGCATCCGGTCAAAATCCGCGCCCATTGCCTCGTTGCCCTTGCGGGTAATAACCAGCGTTCCCGCCCCAAAGCTTTTTTCGTCGATCTCAAAGGGAACATTGGAAGTACGCAACCGAATTTTTTTATCAAGAATCTTGGCCAAAAATTTCAAATCGTCCAGCGAATTCCAGCGAACCAAGTAGGCGTAGGGTGATTGAGAAGGGAC
>NZ_JBGSXF010000681.1:0-6881 GCF_041751555.1 Persicitalea sp.
TGGCTACCCGCGCCGCTATATTTTGCTACGCAACTCACGTAAAAGTCGAGCAAACCATCCTGGTTGATGTCTACCACCGAGACGCCAGTGTGCCAGCCTTTAATCGCACCCAGTCCCGCCGCATCCGTCACGTCCTTGAACTTCATGTTACCCTGATTCAGAAACAGTCGGTCGGCGGTTTGGTTGGCCGTGAAAATCAGGTCCACCAGACCGTCATTGTTGAAATCGCCCGCGCCTACCCCGCCGCCATTATAAAAGTACATGTAGCTGAAAATATTAAACTCAGGCGACGGCTTCACACTATTCACAAAATCCACACCCGTTTTCTCGTTTTCAAGCAACTGAAACATGGGCTCAGGCGAAGAACGGCAGGCGAACAGCCCAGCCAGAAGCATCCAAGAAAAATATTTGTGACATAGCTTCATTGGAGCGATTGATTTTTTACAAATGCGCTGGGCTTCCGGCCATTGACCAGGAAAAGTAGCCCAGAAGTCCCGTTGAGAAGCAATGGCACAATTTGCTTCAACTCCCCCGGTACGTTGATACCCGATACAGTTGCTCCCAGAGCTTCAAAGCTATTCTTTTTTGTATTCAGCAGAACCATACCCCGACTGGCATCGAGCCGACCCAGTTGCGGAATGAAATTATAGGAGTTCCCCCCTGCCAGAATATCCGGCAGACCGTCTTTGTTCACATCTTCGATCGCGAGGGCGTTAACGCAACTAAATTGGGCAGTCACGGGCAATTCTTGTATCGTAAAATTCCCCTTCCCGTCGTTCACCGCAACTATGGACTTGAGGTAGTTCACTTGTTTCACTTGGGCCTGACGCAACATTTCGGCATCGAACAAATCAGCCATAGTACGCTGGGCGTAGTCGGCGTGTTTCAGGTTTTTAGCTTTCAAAAATGGAAATTGCTCCATCAAATCCCGTTTCAGGAATACGGGGACGTCCTTCCCGTCGTGGGTTTTGGTCAAGACTTTGTCCAGAGTTTGATTCTTGTCAAAATCACCCAGATAAATTTTCATCGGGTGATGCTGATCTACCTTCAGACCGAAGTTTTCGCCGATATTTCCCAAAACCAAATCCAAGTCCTGGTCATTGTCGAGGTCGGCGAAGGCCAGGCTGCCCCAGAAGCCGAACAGATTTTCCAGGCCCGTGGTAACGCGTTCCAGTTTATTTTTCTGCAATCGCAATGCGACGGGTGCCATCCAATCGCCGACGATGACCAGTACTTTTTCGCCCTTCCCGGCCAGGTCGATCCAGGCGGCATCGCGCACCATGCCAAGGGTCATTTGATCACCAAATTGTTTACCGACATCCCGGAATTGGCCTTTACCATCGTTTTCATAGAGGTAGCTGGGCGGCGTTAGACCATATTTTTTGGGGTAGCTGCGACTGCCGACGAAAATGTCGAGGTCGCCGTCGCCGTCGAAATCATAGGGCGCGGCCACGGCAGTGTTCATTGAGTGATTGGGTAGTTTGAGCGAGCCGATGCTGAAATTGCCTTCACCGTCATTGGCGTAGAGCCGATCCATCAGTTCTTGCTCGCCTGTTAGGTACTCGTTGCCGCCCGAACCCACGTACAAATCCAGGTCACCATCATCGTCGGCATCGAAGAAGGTGCAAGCGGTGTCCTCGAAGCGGGCGAACCGCTCCATGACGGGCTGTTTCGTCGGTACGAACTGCCCGTTTTTTTGAAGGTACAGTTGCCCGGCTTGGTCTTTGGTACCGCATATGAACACGTCGTCCAGCCCGTCTCCATTTACGTCTCCCACAGCTGCTTTCGGCCCCTCGGCGGATAGCTTCATTGGGATATTTTTTTCGCCGTAAAAATCTTCGTAATCATTTTCGGCTGGAACCTCGAAAGGTACTTCCACGCGCTTGAACAAAGATTCTGACAAGGAGGTAGGGGCGGTAGCCGATTCGACCGCCTCCCGCTGCGCCAATTTCAAAGCTTGGCTCGACTTCACATCTTTCAGCACGATCACTTTCCGATCAGGGAAAACTACCCGCAATGAGTCGATTTTGGTAAAATCACCCAATCCGAACGTAAGTGGATGCTCGGTGCTGGATTGGAACCCGCGGGCCGGGTTCTGCTGGCGGCTGAAAATCTGATCGCCGCAGAATATCTCGACTTTCGCACCGATTGCCTGGGTGTTTTGACCTTCGCCAGTCAAAACAATTTTAATGAAATTTTTAGGCCTTGGCTGGTCACTGGTTTTGTTTTGATAGACAAAAGCGGGCTGGTTTAAGTTGTTAACTACCAAATCCAAATCCCCGTCATTATCCAGGTCAGCGTAAGCGGCCCCGTTGGAAAAAGACGGAGTCCCAAAACCAAATTCGGCTCCTTTCTCCGCGAATTTCAAACCACCCTCATTGTGAAAAAAGTTATTCGGCACGGGCGTCGAGGGCATTTGGCCGATAATTTTGTCAAATTTCTCCTTCTCACCCGACAGTACCATAGTCTGGTTGACCTCGCTGGCAAAGAAGTCGATAAAATCTTGGTTTATGACGTCATGGAAAATGCCGTTGCAGACATAAATGTCGGTTTTGGCGTCATTGTCGGCGTCGAAAAGTAGCGCCCCCCAACTCCAATCGCTGGCCTGAACGCCCGCGAAGGAAGCGACCTCGCTAAACGTACCGTCGCGGTTGTTAAGTTGCAGGGTGTTTTGGGTAAACTGCTGATACAAGCCCCGCTTCGCCTTCATATTGTGGACGTAGTGGTTCTCGAATGTCGTGGTAGTTTTGAGCCGATACTCGTCGCGTGGCAGCATATCGGTAACGAAAATTTCCGGTTCGCCGTCGTTATTAATATCGGCCAGATCGGCTCCCATTGAGGCCATGCTGCTGTGGCCCATTCGGTTTTCCAGGTCTTCGCGGAAGGTTCCGTCGCGCTGGTTGATGTAGAGGTAGTCTTTTTCAAAAAAATCGTTGGACACATACAAATCGGGGTAGTTGTCGTCGTTGACATCGCCCACCGTGATGCCCAGCCCGAAGCCGATCAGGCTGCTGTAAATTCCTGCTTGCTCAGTCACTTCGGTGAATTTAGGCGCGAAGGGTTGCTTGTCCGTGGCCGGACGGCTGTCGTTGCGATAAAGTTTATCGCCGCCTCCCTTGAAAATTTCCGGCACGTCCCAGTCGGCGGCGCGACGATTGCGTTCATTGGAATTATTGAGCGAGCTAACGGGAATAAAACTATTGTTCAGCACGTAAACATCGAGGTCGCCGTCCAGGTCGTAGTCGAAAAAAGCAGCGTGGGTAGTGTAGCCGCTGTCAGCAAGTCCGTATTCGGCGCCTCGCTCGGTGAAAGTCAGATCGTGGTTGTTAATGTAGAGTGTGTTCTCCTGCCCTACTCCCTTCTGGTAGCCCGCGTTGCAGACGTAGATGTCCAGCCAGCCGTCGGCGTTGATGTCCACCATTACCACGCCCGCCGACCAGCGGGTACTATCCGCAATGCCCGCCTCGTCTGTAATGTCTTCAAAGTGAAGCCAGGATTTCTCACCTTTCCCTTGATTGAGATACAGCTTGTTGGCCCCCATATTGGCCGTAAAGAAGACGTCCGGCAGACCGTCGTTGTTCACGTCGCCGATCGCTACGCCACCACCGTTGTAGAAATTACGGTAGGTGAAAATATTGAAGTCGGCGGTATTTTTTACAGTATTTTGAAACAAAATACCCGTATCGGCCCCGTCCATTTGCTCGAACAGCGGTTTGTTCCGCTGACCACAGGAAAGTAATAATAGGGCTAAAACAAGAACGTAAAAACTATTTTTCATCAAGCTGCTTCAATATTTCGGCAGAACTCTGGTCAGAGAAATCGGGCTCTTTTACAACGATCCAGCCTTCGACCGGAACGTAGTTTTCGACAGTACTTGCTTGTCCGGGCTTTACTAAATTTCCCTTAAAAACGATAGTAATCACCTGGCGGCTCAACTCCGGCACCTCGATTTTCCCATTGACGAGGAAGTATCCTTCGCCCTGCAATGCCATTTCGTCGGTTAGCTTACCGATCATGACAATTACCTGGTCGCCACCGCTTTCCCCTAAGTTGCTGTTGGTTAGACTGAAGTTTATCGGCTTTTCTTCAAACCAGCTATCCCTGATCATTTCCATTTCCACATTGCCTCCTTCTTTGTTCAGAAACCCAACTTTGAATGACTGGGGTAGAAGTAAAACGTTGGTTTTGAAAGGCATATTCTCCGAATAAAAATCCTTCTCCCCCACCCTGACTTTCATCAATGCCTCGTCGGATTCAAGATTGGATAGTTCTCGTTTCAAATCGGCAATTTCTCCGGGTTCCGAACGGTTGGGATTATTACAGGATAGTACAAAAGCCGCCAAAGCAGCGAGCCAGAAGACAAATTTCTTCATCAAGACCAAATGGCTTAAAAAAGGGAATGCCCGGAACAAGACGTTCGGGCATTCCCAAGATTTTACAAAAAAATAATCAATACCCTGGGTTCTGCTTCAAATTGGTGTTGGAAGCAATAGCCGTGGACGGAATCGGATACAGTACTGTATAAGGTTCCAGATTGACGATGTCCTGATACTGACGGTTGAACTTGCCGAAACGCACTTCGTCGGTACGGGCAACGCCCTCCCAATACAACTCATACCCCCGCTCTTTCCACATCGCATCAGCGGTGAGGGTGGCCAAAGCAGTAGCCTTACGCATCTTGCGCAGGTCGTTGACCATTTTCAGCGCACCGGCAGCATCGCCACCGCGCAGCATCGCCTCGGCCTTCATTAGATACACGTCGGAATACCGCAGGATCAGATACTTACCGAAGTCGGTGGGGTGGTACTTGATCGCCCTGATGCCCTTGTTGGTGGCGGCACCCGCCAGGGGTACGTCTTTGGTGAACACCAGCGGATCCTTGGAGCGAGAATCGATGATCGGCGTCTTATCCTCGCGGAATTGCTGACCGATCAGGAAGCCTTTGTTGAGTCCGCCGTACCCTTTGTTAAAACCAACTGCCTTATGACGACGGTCGTCGTTTGCTTCGAACTTTTCATAAAATTCAGCCAGGGTCGTAAAGCCATTCCAAGGCCCGTCCTTCTCGGCGGGGAAGCCACCCTGGTCATAGTGCATAGTCATCATCCAGCGGTTGCGGGGCGTACCCTGCAAATCAGTGAAGATTTTATCTGTGGAAAGTCCGGCGGTGAAGGGATTGAAAAAGTCGGCATCCAGCGCAAATCCATCTGCCGCCACCGCATCGCAGTATTTCACAACTTTGTCCATATCGGCCTTGTCGAAGGTGTAAGGGCCCTCGGGTTTTGCCGACTTGTAGACTGCTTTATTTAAATAAAGACGCGCCAGCAGCGTATTGGCCATCGCCTTTGAAGCACGGGCATTGATCGGCGCCGGGCCTAGTTTTGGCAAGTTGGGAAGAGCCTCCTCCAAATCCTTCACGATGAAATCGAAGGCTTCCGAGCGGGACATCACCATCGGCAGAGCTTCCACTCCCTGATCCACTGTGCGGCGTGGCACCTGCCCCCAAAGATCCATCACGTGGTGCATAAACAATGCTCGCAATGCCTTGGCTTCGGCAGCCTGTACGGGGCTGGGGCTGGAAGCCAGCAACTGCTCGCAGCGGTAGCTCCTGCTATTGAGCGCATTCCAGGCGTTCAGAATTTGGGAGTGGGTAGCATCCCAAGTATGAGCATGCAAAGTACGCCAAACCCCATTGTCGCCCCAGTCCACTCCCCGCGTGGGGGGGATCATCTCGCCCGAGGTATGCTGCCCAAGCGAGTATAGGTTACCTTGATCATTGTACACACCCAAGTCGTTGTACAGGCCGTTCAGCAATTCGGTGGGATTACCGGCCGTAAAGCCACTACCCGTAGATTCGATTACGATCGAGTCTTTCTCATTGACTTGTAAGTCAGTGCAGGATGTCAGGACGAGTGCCCCGACTAGTCCATTAAATACTATTTTTAAAGATGTCTTTTTCATAATTGTTTGTCTGAAGATTTTTAGAATGATAAGCTGGCACCAAATGTCCAGGTGCGGGATCTTGGGTAAGCCGTATAATCGATACCCAGCGACGGAACGCCACCGATAGCTTTATTGGTATTGACTTCAGGATCCTGGCCGGAGTAGTTGGTGAACAGCAGCAGGTTCTGGCCCGTTATGAATAAACGTACGTTGCGGAAGGCACTTTCGCCCGTATTTAACCTATAACTCAGGTTCAAGTTTTGCAAACGAACGAAATCACCCTTTTCCAGGAAGCGGGTAGATACGTCAGGTGCGTTCAAAGGACCTTCTTGGCTGGTAACGACGTCTGTAGTCACGTTCCGGCCGTTAGAGAACGACCCCTTGGTGAAGTAGGCGTTGGCCGTGTTGTTGTAGATGTAGTTGCCGAATACGCCGTTGAAGAAAGTACTCAGATCGAAGCGCTTGTAGCGTAGGTTGAGCGTAAGCCCCCCCGTTACTGTGGGGATGGGACTCTTGCCATCCAGGAACCGCTGAAAATCGCCGCCTGTGTAGATTGAGTTACCAGCCTCGTCGTAACCTCCGAATTCCCGCAGGAAGAAGGCGTACAGCGGCTGGCCGCTGGCGATGCGTTGAGCGAAAGCCCCGGTCAGTCCCTGTCCGCTGATTGAACCTGTGTCGTAGGTACCGAGCAGGTTCTTGACAGTATTTTTGTTAAACGCGGCATTGGCATTGACTTCAAACCCGAAATCATTTTTGTCCACGATTATGCCATTGACATTGATCTCGAAACCTTTGTTAACGATGTCGGCGTCGAGGTTTGTCCATACAAAGGGAGATATAGCGGGTTGGGCCGACTGAATTTGAATCAACAAGTCATTGGTATTCTTCGTGTAATACTCCAATGACCCCGATATGCGGTTATTGAGAAAAGCATAGTCAAG
>NZ_JBGSXF010000682.1:0-3248 GCF_041751555.1 Persicitalea sp.
TTCCAGTTGGCGATACGATCGAGCGTACGAATGAAGGAATTCATGGGCGGGGTTGAATTTAGGGATGATAAACCGGGGCGGGTGGTCAAAAATAGCACTTTCATGCTTCTTCCAAAATTAAGGACTTTTCTTGCTTAGTTCCCACTTTGCTCAAGGCCCGGAGTTCCTCCGTGAGGCCTTTATAAATGCCCGGATTGAACGGAGACATAAATTCCTTGATGGGATTGCGGGTGCGGCGGGTGTTGAGACCCATATCGCGCATCAGTTCGTCGGCGTGGTGGAACGAGAACGGGATGATGCAGGTGCCCGAGGCGTTGCTGTGCGGCGCGCGGCGCTGTAGCCAGTCGTGGTGCAGGGCGATTTCGGTTCGCATGGCCTGGCGGTCGGGCAGATTCAGTTGGCCCTTGAAGTACTGAGCCGAATAGTGTGCCGCCAGTTCCGAGGTGAAGGGCGTGAACAGCGACGGGTTGTAGCCCACGAACGACAGGTTCGGCACTTCGGCGGGCAGCACATTGCGATACAATTGGAACCAGCCTTTCTGGTTGCGGAGGCGGGCGCTGGTTTGCTCATCAAAAAACGGAACGACCTGCCGGAACCCCGTGGCAAAAATTACCTGGTCGGCTTCGATTTCCTTGCCGGATTTCAGCACCACCCCGCCTGGCACGAAGCGGTCGATTTCGCCTTTTTCGAGAACGATTTCGCCCGAAGCCGCCCGCTCGTAGAAATTATCTGAGGTCAGACCGATGGAGCAGTTAGCGATGCTGTCGAAAGGTTTATCGGGCAGCAGGCCGCTCTTTTTGAGTTTCAACTGCGCCGCGATCAACTTGCCCAACCCCTTCGTCAGCATTGCGGTGACGGGCTTGCCCAGCGGGCCGTGCAGAAACTTATGGATGCCGAACAGGTGGCGATATGGAAACAGCGACTCGCCGAAGCGGTGCAACAGCAGGTACTTGAAGTTTAGTCCCTGAAAAATGCGGGGCATTTTCCACTTGGCTTCGCGGTAAATGCAGACGGGCTTCTTCGACACGTTGCTCACCTGCGAGAGGATGTCGTGGGCCGATTTGGCGAAGCCCACTACGGCTACCTTCTGATGGCGGGCCGCATCGAGGTGCTTCTGCCGAAACTCAGTGCTGTGCAGCACCGTACCTTCGAACAAATCCTGTCCCGGCAACTGCGGCTTGTTCGGTTCGCTGAATACACCATTGCAGACCACCAGAAAATCCACCCGCGTCTCGTCGACTATCCCGTCATTATCAGTATATAGGGTCCAGCCACCCGCGCCGGGTATGGCCCGCTCGACCGAGGTGCCAAAGTGGATGAAGGGGAGTATCCCAAACTGCCGGACGTAGTTGGTAAGGTACCCTTGCACCTGAACACCAGTGGGCCACTCGGGATAGTGTTTGGGCATAGGAAAATCCGAGAAAGTGTAGGTGTCGCGGGTGTTCTGCGTGGTCACGTTGGGGTAGCGATTGTTGGAGGCCCACACGCCGCCCAATTCTTTTTCCCGCTCGAATACGACGACTGCAAAGCCGTGTTCCCGCATGGTTTTGGCCGTAACCAGTCCGCTGACGCCCGCGCCGATGATACCTACTGTTTGTTTCGTTTTCATGGTAGTAAGGTTTTAGGAAAAAGGATGTTATGATTGATTTGAAGATCTGAAATCTGCCTTCGTTTGAACAGTACAAAGATGGCGGGGTGAGGAGGAGCCAAACCATACAACCTTGTTTGTATTTTTCATTTTGAAATAAAAAAAGCCGCCCCGGTAGTCGGGGCGGCTCAGATGGTCAACACAGAGGGGCTACTTGGAAGGAGCCACCCACGCCTTGTCGTAGGCATTGGCAATGATGGTAGCGTCGCTGCTAATATCGCTTTGGGGCGAGTTGGCGAACACACAAATCTGCGTTCGGCCCATGTCGAAAATCATGGTTTCGTTGTTGTTGGCGCCTCCGTTTTTGAAATAATATTTTCCTCTGGCACCACTCACCACTCCATCGAAACCGAGCCTTTTTGTTTTCATGATTTCGTAGTTGGTATCACTGACGATTTTACCATGCGCAGCCGCATCCTGAATCCGGCCAAACTCGCTGGTGCTGATGTAGAGTCCACCTGATCCACCATTGATTCGAAGGTCGGTTTTGGCCACCCCGGGTTCGTTGCCGTACACGGAAGGATATCCCATTGTTCCCTGCGAGGGGCTGATTATCCCGTTGTTGTTCCAGGATGTGTAGTCGATAACGTTCCAGTACTGGAGCCCTGCCGCCTTGAAAACGTTCAAGCGAACCAGGGACCGGAACCGCATCCCTATGGAGCCGTCATCGTACCAGTTGTTGTTTTTTGATTCCAGACTAGCCAGTTGCTGGGTGGTGAAAACATTGTTCTTTTTGACATCGATGTAAGCCAGAATAACGGCCATCAGGCTGTAATGAACATTGTTGTACGCCCTCACATTGCTGTCCACATTAAGCTCTTCCACCGTTTTTTTCCAGCCCGGCCACCCCGTTTTGTAGTTGATGAGCCCCGTCTGATGGGCCAGCAGCCGCTCAAACGTAATCTTCTTGAACTCGGTGCTGGGCTTCCAGGTCACAGGCAAGTAGTAATACACAGGTGTTGTAAGCGAAATGTTGTACTTCTCCAACAGGGCCACCGTAGCCAAAGCGGTGACGAACTTGGAAGAGCTGGCAATGTCCTGACGTTGCTGGTCGCTGTGTTTGGTCGGGTTGCTCTCGAAGGACTTACGTGACCAGCCCCCTCCTCCTCCGGAAACATACTTGCCATCGTGAAACACAGTGTACCCGTAACCGGCTGCTTTGCCGTTCATGTAGGTTTCGATGGAGTTGCTGAATTTGGCTCCGTCGAATACGGGAACGCCAATGTCGCCGAAGCCGGCTTCCCGCGCCGAGTGGGTGGCGGCGTGGAGTTCGGGTTCTACTTCGTTCATTTTGTTGCAGGATGAAGCGGTCAGCAGCAATGTGGCGGCCAGCGTCAGGCCAGTGAGCAATTGGTTTTTGGTTTTCATGATTGTTTTTTTGGTTAATGGTTTGTTGTTTGTTTTGAACAATGCAAAGGTTGCCCGTCGGGGCAGGGTCAAACCATACGACCTTGTTTGTATTTTTACCAAAAACCACGTTCTTTTGATCTTGTATCTCCCCTCCTTTCCTGAAAAGTCGCATGAAACGCGCTGGGCTCGTCTGGTTTTTGCTCCTGCTTGCGCAAGCGGCGAGTGCGCACTTGCCCATTAGCGATAACCC
>NZ_JBGSXF010000683.1:0-2764 GCF_041751555.1 Persicitalea sp.
AAGCGAAATATAAATAAATATCCGATTTTCATCGCCTAAAATATTTTCAAAACCCTTTTTTGAAAAGGATGTAGAAATCAATTAGTTATTCATTATACAAAGGGAATTTGACTCGACTTTTAGGGGTAAAAGTATTGGTAATGAGAAGCGAGAAATACTGTTCACTGAACCGGAATTCAAGCCCCGAGCATCGAAACTATTAGTGATACGCACTTTTCAGGTTCATCCAACCAGGGACTGTGTCCGGAGTTTTCTACCACTTCAAATACCTGGCCAGGGATTGCTAGCGCCTTCTCCCGGCCGGTCTGGGGCTTCTCGAAAGCATCTTTTTCACCCCAAATGAACCGCACGGGTACTTTCAATTCGTGCAGTTGATCGCCGATGTACAAATCCTTGCGCCATCCCTTGAATGTTAGTACATTTTCGAGCATCGTCAGAAAACCCTTTTCGTAGCCCGGCAGTAGTTGGCCGCGATAGCAATGCTCGATGTAGGCATCCGATAGCTTTTTTACGTCGGCCACCAATATATTTTTATGGATATCCACCACATTTTTAAGGCTGGGTTTGGCCACTGTTTTGAATAGAAACCGATTCACACCTTTGGTACTCAACAACCGCAATACGTAGGGAATCCACAAATTCATCCCGGCTGGTGCTCCGATCAGTACTATTTTTTCTACCCTTTCGGGATATTTCAGGGCAAAACAAATACTAAAATATCCACCCATGGATTGCCCTAAGAATAGCGCCTTCTTCAACCCAAGCGCGTCCATGAACGACTGCACAAAATCGACGGCACTCTCCTGGAACGCCACGCCCCGGTAGTCTATGCTACCCGAAAGCCCGCAGCCGGGGCGATCCACCACGTATAGTTTAAAATGCTCCGCCAACGGTTTGAGGATGTTGAGCCACTCGCTAGACTTGCTGCCGCCGCCGTGAATCAGGATTAGGGGCTTTCCCGCTCCTAGTTCCAGATAGTGTACTTTCTTGACTGGGCCGTCCGTGGCAATTTCTTTCGATTGGGGATCGATTCCGAACGTTTTAAACAGCCTGTTGCGGCTTGCTTTGTAATTCTCAACTGTATCCATAACTATCGAAATTTTAAGGTTCGTTAGTAATTTCAGTTGATGAATTTAATGATTGTCATTATAAATAACTAAAAATCAGCACTGTATTGAGTAAGCGGTACTCTTCCCTCACTAAAATTTTATCGGGATATTGATCGCTTAGTTGGTCAGTACTTCGAGAAAGCTACGCTCACCTGCCAGACTACCATAGATAGGATTGTTGTATTCCTTTGACGCCTTTCCAAAAATAGAGTATGTATTATCAAAGGATCTGTCTTTGATTTGATTATAAGTCCAGTCTTTCTCTTTTTTGGCGTAGGGAACCAGCCAATCTACAGCCTTGTGAATGCCCTTCCCGTCGGCCGTTTCGTATTTCCATAAATCAACATCCACGTGCTCCGCCAAGCGCGCCAGAATCATGAAGCCATACAAGTTCATATTTGTGTAATTCCAGGAGAGCGTCCGGGCCAGCTCGTGGGGTTGGCTGCCGTCGGCTTGCAGTTGACTGGCCAGGCGGGCTTTGGTAGTTTCAAGTTGCTTTTTCGCCACCTCATTCCGTCCGCAGAATAGCGCACTAGCCACTACCTGCACGTCGTAGTATGTACCATGATTGTTGTGTTCGTCCGCTTCATCCCGCCCGATCGGGCTTTCGGTCAGCCAGGTCAAGTATTCCGAGAACCAGCTTTTAAGCGCCGCGTGGTCTTTGGCCGACCAGCTTTTTGAATCCTGCAGGAGAATTGCAGCGTCAATGACCATGTACAGTCCCCGGCTGTCGATGATGCCGATGCCGCGCCCCTCAGTGATGCCCGGTATGCCCTGTCCGTAGTTGAGGTGGGGATTCATTTTTGTATCACTGTTCAAAAACCAAGTTTCTAGCAAAAGGGCGGCGTGTTGAGCATATTTTTCCTTTTGGGTAAAGTAGTACGCCAGCGACATCAATTCAGAATCTTCTATCAAATCGTGAAGTTGGTCGTGATCGGTAATACCGTTTATTTCGGGATTTCGCTGCCCGTCCTTCCGGATGTAGGGTTTGCCGTCAGGCTTACTCGGATCTGGCCACCAATAAGGCCCCTGACTCATGTAATCGTGTTTGTCGCCGCTGGGAGGTAGTTGCTTTTTTTGCATGACGGAGTACAGTCGTCCTGCTTTCAGTACATTATCGGCTTTTTGGACTAATTCATTCAGTGCCTTTATTTTGTTTGGGTCGTTTTTCGCGGCGATGGCCCTGGCGTTTTGGGCCAAGATTTTTCCGTCCAGCACCAGCGTTGTCGGAGTAGACGGAGCGGATCTCAACGAAAAAAAAGCTGCCAGTAGCAATGAGAGAATCATAGGTTGTACGTTTTTTAGGCCGGAATATGAATATCGAACCTTACACCCTTACCCAACTCGCTGGTGGCGGTGATGATGCCGTGGTGATTCTCGACAATTTTTTTTACAATAGCAAGCCCGATGCCTGTGCCTGCATACTCTTCTTTGCCATGAAGTCTTTGAAATACTTCAAATATTTTTTCGCTGTATTCTTTTTCAAAGCCGATGCCGTTGTCGGTAACGCTGATGTGGCAGTATGCCGTATTGGGTGGAATGTTTTGTTCGTTTGCTGTACTGTATTTTACATTGCGGCTTTCTATGGTTACGTGCGGCGGTATTTCTGGGTAGGAAAATTTGAGTGCATTACCAATAAGGTTTTGCATAAGCTG
>NZ_JBGSXF010000684.1:0-4043 GCF_041751555.1 Persicitalea sp.
ACGACCAATGCCCAGTTTTCATCGCACGTCGCCAACAAGCGTATCTCCGACGAAATATTCAAATTTATAAAACCGGAATACGAGACACTGATCGACATTGGCTGCGGCGACGGCGTTTATACCAATAATATCAAGCAAAACTTTCCCCACCTGGAAGTTACGGGTTTCGATCCCGCCGAAAAGGCTATCGAAATTGCCTCTAAAAACTACCCTGATGTTAAGTTTGACACGATCAATCTTCTTGACCCAAACCTTCCCGTGCCGGAAAAGAAGTACGACGTCGGGGTGATTCGTGGGGTACTTCACCACTTAGCCGATCAGCAATTAGCCCTGAGAAACGCCTTCAAACTGGCCGACAACATCATCATCATGGAGCCCAATGGGAACAATCCCATTCTGAAACTGATCGAGAAAACCTCTAAGTACCACATCGAACACGAAGAGCAGTCTTTCTTCGAATGGCAGCTCAAAAAATGGATTCGCCACGCCGGAGGTCAGGTAGACCATTGGTCATACGTAGGCTTTGTTCCTTTCTTCTTCCCAACGGGACCCGCCAAGCTTATTTATGCTATACAGCCTTTCCTGGAAAAAGTACCCGTGATCAAACACGTGTTCTCGGCTCAGTTCATCATCGCCTGTTCACTCAACAAGATACCCGTTCACGTAAAAAAGTGAACATAAAACTACGATAGCTCGAAATCAATTGCCGCCGATTTTTGCTGAATGAAATTCCCGCCCAAGTACCTTTTTATCTCTATTGTAGTACTGGCTTTTGCGCTGCGGGTTTACAAATCCGGGAGCTATGGTATTTTTCTGGACGAGAAATACACCATGGTCATTTCGCAGGGCGTGGTTATGGAAGGGGCCAATCAAAAAGATGTCTTTTTCACGCCGGGCAAAAAGTACTTTACTCCCAGGGAGTTTTGGAAGGAAAAGAACTTCGGCGATTTTATCGAAGCCAATATTCGGGGCGACATCGGCAACAGCCCTGCTTACTACGGCGTGTTCTGGGTTTGGACTAAGTTATTCGGACTAAGCGACTTTGCGGTACGTTTTCTTTCCGTGATTTTCAGCACCCTGATCGTGGCGCTGCTCTATGTCTTCGTCATGCGGCACTTCCAATCGGAGCCTTTGGCTTTGCTAAGTGCCTTCCTCGCCGCTATCGAACCCTTTTTTGTGGCTTACAGTCATCAGGCGCGAAACTACTCGATGAGTTTTTTCCTGACGCTGTTGGCTACCCACCTTTTCTTACTGATCATCGAGTATTACCAGCGTGAATCTTCCCCTTCGAAGATACCTCTGAGGCTTTACCTATTTTACGGATTGGTGTTTGTGACGAGCCTGCTCTCCCACTACCTCACCCTGACGGTTTTCCTGTGTCACGGGCTTTATGCCCTGTTTTTCCTGCGTCCCGTCAAGCGTTGGGTACCATTTGTACTGACAGCGGTAGTTGGGGTGGGGCTGGTGTCGCTTTGGTTTATTTTCGGTGGTGGCAAGTACACCTTCCAGACCCTCGCTTACCAGGCGAAACTCTACGGCGAATTGGCCCAAACCCATCCTTACGATAATCCTTTCGCGATCATCCTGCCCGCCACGCTGACCAATGTGGGCATCAAATCGTCCCCTATTTGGGCTGATTTGCTTATGTTCTCCAATGGACTAGGACAAATCGACACGCTTGGGATCAGAAATATGGCTTTGGCTTTAGCCTTTGGTTTGGGCGCGACCTGGTTGCTGCACAGCTACCTTAAAGGTTCGAATCGTCCATTATGGTTGGTGGCGATCTTTGGGCTATTGCTGGTCGCCGCTATGCCGCTTTACACCGTCCCACGCTTGCAGTATGTGGTACTGGCGGCCTTTCCAGCGTTCATTTATCTGTGGGTACTTTACCTCCGTACCACCGACACCAAGACCTCCCTGCTATGGTTCACGGGTATTTTGGCCGTAGTACCTACGCTTTTTTTGGTGGTCATGTCTTTCAAGAACAACCATACTTACGGCTTGACCCAACGGTACTCTGGTTTTTCCTTTCCGTACTCGATCATCTTTGTGGCCATGATGCTTCGGGAATTATTGCGAATTCCCAAGCCTATGCAATTGGTTTTAGGAGTAGTGTTGGGAATCCAGGCTTACTTTATTGGGAATCTGCTGATTAGAATCTACCAGGATCGCGACCCGAAGTACACTTACTTTGTCAATCCGCGTGGACCGAACCCTTACATGCTCACCGCCGAAAAAATTATCGAAAATTACGCCCCCGGTGACACCGTTCTTTATCCTTCTGTCAAGCTCAATCCGCGCGATGAAATCGAGCGGACGCACTCGCCCTACGCGATTCAGGACGCGCAGTTGACCAACCTGTACCTACCTAAAGACGCCGAATACTACCAGCGCATGGACACGACGCAAACCGATAAGGTGCTTTTGATTAAAGGCAATACAGGAGAACGGGTAGTTATCTTCGATTTTCAGGGGCAGAAGTATCGGTATTGATGAAAATTAAAACTGCCTGAATTCATACAGTTTTTACTCTTTATACCTGGTTACAAACATATTACTTCCCTCAGATTCAAGAGGAGTATCAGCCAATGTAATTGATACTTTTTTGGTTGGTTTCAATTCGCCAGCAAGTGTTCCTGTCAGGTAAATATTGCCGTTGTTACCCAATGTGATGGCAAATGGGATTTCATCCACTTTACCTCCATCTCTTCTGGCCCACTGAAAATTTCCGTTGGTAGAGTACTTTACCAGTAGAATATCTGACAGTCCTTCCGATTTGAAGGTTTGTCCTTCAATTGTCGTTTGGGAGGTAAAATTGCTCGTTAAATAAATATTTCCATCAGAACTGGCCGCCAGAGACGAAAAACCGCTTCTTGATCCTTCTTTTCTCCACTCTACATTGCCTCCTTTACTCAATTTTACGATGTCAAACCCGGTTTCCGTTAGAGTTGTTGTAAAAATATTTCCATTCACATCAGTTACCAATGGCCCGCCAAACTCCTTGGTTACCCACTTCAAATCACCTTTCCCGTTATATTTTACCAAGTAATTATTGCCATAATATTTCTTACTCTCCCCGGTTAAAGTAGTTCCTTCGAAAGAGGCTTTGTCAGTAAAAATACCACTCGCTACGACATTTCCTTCAGGATCAATTGCTACGTGATATCCTTGGTCATCATCGTTGCCACCAACCTGCTTAGCCCATTGGAAGCTTCCATCTGAACTTATTTTAGTAATAAAACCATCACTGCTACTCTCAGACTGAGGTCCTTTCATCAATGATTTGAAAACGTCCTTTCCAAAAGCTGCCGTTCCACTGAAATAACCTGTCAACGCTATGTTTCCATCGCGATCAATGGCAATTCCCCTGCCAGCAATTCCTTGTTCCTTTTCTTCCGTCCCAACGGCATTGAGCCAAACCAACTTTCCATTCTGATCATATTTTATAAGAATAACTCTTCCCTTCCCATTGACGAGGGATCTGTCATAATCGGCTGCCTTACCGAAAAAACCAGTCACATACACATTTCCATTGTTGTCGAGTGCGAGACCGCTGGCTGCTCCAGAGATACCGATCTGCTCTACCCACATTATCTTTCCAAGTGGGTTGTATTTTGCCAGAAAAGGCATACGTTCTACGCCCGAATCAAGCGAAACTTGATCAAATGCTACACTAAATTTGTAATCGCCTACAACGTAAACGTTTCCTAACGCATCAACCGCAATAGCTTCACCGCTCGATGAACCTCCTATTGCGTTCCAGGCTTTGTTTTCAAATGCAGCCACAACGGGCGCCGGATCAGGGAGATGGTCTTTACAGGAATTTGTAACGACTCCAATCAAAGTAAACAGAATAAAAACTTTTGTTTTCATAGTGGTGAGGCTAAGGAAGTTGGATAATGAAGCGAAATATAAATAAATATCCGATTTTCATCGCCTAAAATATTTTCAAAACCCTTTTTTGAAAAGGATGTAGAAATCAATTAGTTATTCATTATACAAAGGGAATTTGACTCGACTTTTAGGGGTAAAAGTATTGGTAA